>DASWTR010000255.1:0-1947 GCA_036402035.1 Sphingomicrobium sp. | reverse complement strand
AATGTCGGCTAAGATGCATCCCATGGACGCGCGCACGGGGGCAGCTGCCGATTCGCAGCACGAACATGAGCATGAGACGCTCGAGCTCAAGCGCGTCCGGCTGCTTGCCTCGCTGACCCTGATCGGCGGCGTCGGCCTGATCATTGCACTGCCGTTCGCGCTTCGGACCGGCGCGGAATTCTTCCTGCCGGTGACCGCCGCGCTGGTGGTGGCGATCGCGCTTGTGCCGATGCTCGAATGGTTCGAGCGGCGCGGGGTGCCGTCGAAGCTCGCCTCGCTGCTGTGCGTGCTGGTGTTCCTGGCGATCACAGTCTTCGCGCTGGCGGCAATCGTCATTCCGGCGATCGACTGGGTCGTGCTGATCCCGCAGCGGATAGACCGCGTCACCGAGGCGCTCGCGCCGCTGATCGACCTCTATTCAAACCTCGAAAAGTTCATCGACAAAACCGCCGCCCGGATCTCGATCGAAGCGAGCAACGCGCGGACGGTGCGGGTCGAAACGCCCAATTCGATGCTCGGCATCATTACCGCTTCGGCCCCGCATGCCGCGGTGCAGCTGTTCTTCGCGCTGCTGGTGATCTACTTCTTTCTCGCCGGCTGGACCGGGATGCGCAAGCGGACGATCGTCAGCCGCGGCAGCTTCGAGGGCGCGCTGACCACCGCCCGGGTGATCCAGCAGACGGTCGACGCCACCTCCACCTACATCGGCACAATCACCGTCATAAACGTTTGCCTTGGCGCGCTGACCGCGCTGATCCTATGGGCGCTGGGGATGGATTCGCCGGTGATGTGGGGCGGCATCGTCGCGGTGTTGAACTATATCCCTTATCTCGGGCCGATCGCCGCGGCGCTGCTGCTCGCGCTGGGCGGGCTGATGACCTTCGTCGACCCTTGGGCGGCGATGCTTCCGCCGGCGGTGTTCATCGTCCTTCACATGATCGAGGCCAACGTCATTACCCCGCTGGTGGTCGGCCACCGGCTCACCATCAACCCGCTGCTGATCCTGGTTTCGCTGTCCTTCTGGGCCTGGGTATGGGGGACGACCGGGGCCCTTTTGGCGGTGCCGTTGCTGATCATTTTCAAGACGATTTTCTCCGCCGCGGGCACGCCCGACATCGCCGGTTTCCTGTTCGAGGACGGAACGCTCACTCACGTTGGCGAGGAAGAAGAAAAAGAGCCCTGAGATTGTTGACAGGGTGGGGCGGCTCTCCTAGTTGGCCGCCCTGCCCAAAACGCGGGTGTAGCTCAGTTGGTTAGAGCGCCGGCCTGTCACGCCGGAGGTCGCGGGTTCGAGCCCCGTCACTCGCGCCATTTCCTATTTTTCCTGGAATCGGCCGATCCCGCCGCTGTTGGCCGCGTCTATCGCGCGGTCGAGGTCGCTGTCGCGTCCGAGCGCGGGGATGCTCCCTCGGTCGCCTGCTCGGCGCCGTTCCCCACCCCCTCTGGAGTTCGCCCAAAAGGGCGTTCCGCTTCCGATGCTTGCCCGCCGTTCAGGGCGAACCGTAGATTGTCGGTCGCGGCGACGCGCTCGACATAAGGAGTGACCTTGACCTTGGCGGCCGCTTCGCGCGCCTCCGGCGTGAACAGCAGGCGGATTCGGCCGTCCTTGCCCTCGATCAGCTTGGCGCCGGCTTGCTCCAGCTTCTCGACGGTGGCCTCGGCCGTGCGGACCGGCGCAACATTGCGCGGCGTGCTGAGCGCCGCCATGCGCAGCGCGCGGGGATCGCCCTCCAGCGCTGTCCAGCGGTCGGTGAAGGCTGCGGGGCGGCCCCAGCCGCCGGCCCAGCGATAGAAGATATGCGCACCCTGGACGCTGTTCTTGACCAGGCTCGACGCCCAATAGGGCACCACATAGTTGGCGTGATAATGGGTGGCGTAGCCGACCGGCGCGAACACATAGCCCTTCAGCGCCGCCTCCGCGATCTTGCGAGCGCGGTTCCACAAGGA
>DASWTR010000254.1:0-6067 GCA_036402035.1 Sphingomicrobium sp. | reverse complement strand
GGCGGCAACTCGACCCGGCTGCGCCTGCCGAGCTTGGCTGGCTCAGCGGAGATGGTGATGGTGCCGCCTTCGGGCATGGCGTCGCGGGCGTTCACGGCCAGGTTCAGAAGCGCCATCTCCAGCTGATTGGGGTCCGCGATGGCCGGCGGCAAATGCTGTGCAAGCTTGACGAACACTCGCACCTGAGGGCCGGTCGTGCTGTCGATAAGGTCGGCCATCCCCTCGATCAGGTGCGCCAGGTTGACCGATACCGGCTGCAGCGGCTGGCGCCGGGCAAAGGCCAGCAAACGATGAACCAGGGTCTTCGCTCGCTCCGCAGACGCAAGGGCGCCGGATATGGTCCGCTGCGTCCGTTCGTCGCCGACCTGCCGACGTTGCAACAGATCCAGCCCGCCGATGATGGGCGAGAGCAGATTGTTGAAATCGTGGGCGACACCGCCGGTCAATTGGCCCATCGCTTCCATTTTCTGGCTTTGGCGGAGGGCCTCCTGGGCAGTCTCCAACTCGACTGCCGTTTGACGGGCGGCCGTCATGTCCCGGCCGACCGCGTAGAATACGTCGCCTTCCGGCACCAAGGCCCAGTCGATCCATCGCCACGAACCGTCGGCGTGCTGTAACCGGTTCTCGAAGTGCGGAATGGCTTCGCCGTTGCGAAGCTTCCCCACCGCAACCGCGAGCCGCGCCTGGTCATCAGGGTGAACTTGGACGCGGGCGTCGCGGGCAAGAAGCGTTGCTTCGTCAAAGCCGAGCGTTGCGGACCAGGCTGGATTGATGGCGCGTAGATGACCGTCGAAATCCATGATTGCGAACAGGTCGCTGCTCATTTCCCACACCCGGTTGCGCTCGAGCGTTCGTTGTTCGACCAGGTCGGTCAGCTGCTCGCGAGACTGGGCGAGCACCTCCCGGGCTTCGACGATATCCTGAATGTCGGTGCAGGTGCCGAACCAGCGGGTAATCTTGCCCTCGGCGTCACGGACGCATTGGGCTCGGCCGAGCACCCAGCGATACTCGCCGGAGCGGTGACGAAGCCGATATTCAATATGATAGGGCTCGGCCGTGGCCAGACTATGCCGCCAGGTCACCCAGGCCCGCTCCTGATCATCCGGATGGAACATGCCGTTCCACGCCTCGCCATCGGTGGAGCCGTGCGGGACGCCCGTAAACTCGTACCAGCGGTCGTTATAATAATCGTGGTGGCCGTCCGGCCGGGTCGACCAGATCATCTGGTCGATTGAATTGGTAATCGCTTCGAATCTCGCTTCGCTTTCCTTCAGGGCAACCTCGGCGGAATGCCGGTCAGTAACGTCAGAGCCTTGAACGAAGATTCCCC
Source organism: Sphingomicrobium sp. (assembly GCA_036402035.1). Classification (GTDB taxonomy): domain Bacteria; phylum Pseudomonadota; class Alphaproteobacteria; order Sphingomonadales; family Sphingomonadaceae; genus Sphingomicrobium. The sequence goes on along the minus strand of DASWTR010000254.1, from coordinate 4,737 downwards.
AGACCTTCCCATTGGTGTCGGTCAGCGGCTGATAGACGAAATCGAGGAAGTGGCGCACGTCGGCCCCGTCGCCGGCAAGATCCAGATCCGCCGTGACGCCCCGACCAACGAACGATTCCCCAGTCGAATAGACCTGATCGAGCAGGTCGATGAAGCCCTGCCCCTCGATCTCGGGCAGCGCTTGTTTGACCGGCTTTCCGATCACATTTCGATTGCCGATCAATCGAACGTAGGCGGCATTTGCAAGCTCGAAGACATGGTCGGGGCCAGCGAGCAGCGCCATGAAGCCCGGCGCCTGGTCGAACATTTGGCGAAGGCTTTCGGTTTCCTCGACCTTGCGCCGCTCGAACAGGATACGATCGGTCGTTTCGTGACCCTGGTTGAGGACGCCGGCGACCGATCCGTCTTCGCCGACGATGGGGGTGAGGCTATAATTCCAATAGGTCTCGCAGACTTTCCCTTGGCGCACCATTGGCAACATCTCGTCGAAGGTGGAGAATCCCTCTCCGGTTGACATGACCCGGGCGAATTGGGGCCCGACCACGTCCCAGATGTCCTGCCAAACATGCGATCCGGGCTCACCAAGGGCAGCGGGATGTCGCTCGCCCGGAATAGGCGACCAGGCATCGTTGTACAGTAAGCGGAGATCTTCGCCCCAATAGATTGCTGTCGGGAAGCTGGAGTGAAGGCAGATCGACAGCGCGGAACGCAAGGATTGAGGCCAGCGCTCGAGCGGCCCAAACGCGGAAGCCTTCCAATCACGCTCGCGGATGAGCCTGCCCATCTCGCCGCCGCCAGACACGAAACTGAGGTCGCCTGGACGCTTGAGCATAACGTGTGAATCCCCACCCTTGGCAGCCCTTCGCGGCAGGCGCAGGGTCTCGTCGTTGCCCATGGTATTCGGAACAGTCGCCCCGCACCAGTACCGGTCGGCCAGCAATGGCTTGTGGTATCTGGCTGAAAGGCGGTGTTCGGCTTCCCCGTCTCGTCGCGTCCCGCACCCTTCCCCGCTACAGGAAGCTATCATTGGCAATCCCAATCTGGTCGTGATCGAGAGCCGGGGGCGACGTCTGCTCGATTACCGAGCAGCGGTCCAATCCACGCGAACCGAGTTTACGAAGGCGCAAGGGCCCCAAGCGCTCTAGGACCGGGTACCGGTTGTCCCTGCCCGGCTACGATTACTCAAGTAGCTTCCGTAGCCGGTCCTGTGGGCGGCGCCCTGTTAAGGAGCGTCGAGACGGCAGTGACGATCTGCGCCGGCGCGAATGGCTTCTGGACCATTACGCTTTGAGGCACACCCTGGGAGCTATGATCGAGCGCGCTGTCGCCTGACATATAGACCACCGGCAAAGCGGGGTTGAGCTCGCGCGCGCGGCGGGCGACCATCCAGCCATCCCTGCCGCCCTGAAGCCGGATGTCCGTCACCAGCGCGCTAAGTACTTCCGCTGCACTTTCCAGTTCGTGGAGCGCCTCCACAGCCTGCGAAAATAGCCGCGCGTCATAGCCGGCCTCGCGCAGAGCATCCTCCACAGTGAAGCCAATGAGAGGCTCGTCCTCGAGCACAAGTACAATCGGGCGGCTATCCACGGCTCGGGACTCCGGCTGGAGGGGGGGCGAGATTTGGTAGTGGACGCAGACTGTTCGGGGACTACGCTTGCGGACCCGAGCTGTTCCCGACGCGGTGAGGTTGGCGAACAATCGCGCCCTATTTGCACCAATCACCCGTCAAAGCGCGATATCGCCCATAACCTATGTAAGCGTCGCGACCTCGAAGTCGGTTACGTGCGCTCTGTTCCGCGCGAACGGGGGCAATGACCGCAATGGGTCGGCTCGGCCCTTCGGCCAAGTGCCCGCGGCCGGTGCATGAGCCTTTGGGTGCCGCACTCCTTGGTCGACCAAGCGAGTCGGTCGCGACCGCGCACATCCGGCTCAATTTCGCGGCCGGCAGCCGGCCTCCCATTCCTCCGGCATGCCCCTCGGCGATGTTACGGTCGGGCGTGGATCGCGGCGAGGGACGCATGCACCGCCCACAGATAGCTCGCGGCAAACAGCAGACGGTTGGCCCATCCGACATAACCGGTTACCCCTGGAGGCAACTCCTTCAGGTGGCCCTGCTGGGCGGTCACGTCGACGCCCGCTGCCTTCAACGAGGCCATGAACAGGACAAGCGCACCGATCATGGCTATGAACATGATCCACGGCAGGTGAGCGCTCCAATAGGGTGGAGCAACGAGGGCTGAACGACGTGCCATCGCCATTGTGACCAGTATCGCCGCCAGGCACAGGGACGGGATGCCGATCATCGCCGCCGGTCCGTGCAGCTTATGGTTGATGTCGAACAGGCCGCCCATCATTTGCCCGATTCCGGCCAGAAGAAGGAAAACGAGGCCTGCCTTGCCCAGCGTCGTTGCCGATAGCGGCAAAAGTGCCATCGCCAGAGCAAAAGAACTGAGCGCCCAACCGAAGAATAGCGAGGTCAGGAGCCATCGATGCGGTCCGTTGGCATATTCGCTGACCATCCGCTGCGGAAATGAAAATTCCGCATGATGCCTCGGTGCTTATCCAGACGGGTGCAAGGCGATTCTGATCGTTACTCCAGTTCAAAGCTTTTCCCGAAATGGTAGACGCGTCGTGGTACACCGTAATCTCGAATTCGGTGACCTGGGCTGCAGCACGGCGCAGACCATCGTTTGGCCAATGTCCGAAATATGATAGATCGAGGGCTGGGCAAGGGGGAGATTTGCCATGGCTACCGCCGCAGCGTCGTCGGGCCGGTCAGAGATCGATTGCCTGTCCGGGACATCGCGCGCGCATGCGCTCGACCGATGGATATACGTCCTCAGCGCGTCGCTGTTTATCATCGTTGTATTGATCGGATTCATTCCCGATTCGCTGATGAAGATAGAAATGGTGAGGGCGGGGCAGCGCGCGCCTTTCCCGCCAATCCTCCATGTCCATGCGGTGCTGATGGGCGGCTATTTGCTGTTCCTCTTGTCGCAGACCTGGCTTGTCGCCACGGGGCGGACCGGTCGGCATCGCACTTTTGGCCCGATTGGCGGCCTTCTAGCGGTCGCGCTGATCATCGTTGGGTTTATCCTGGCGCCGACCATGTATCACCAGGTTGCGATCGGCCTGCAGATGGCCCCCGTGCAGGCCAAAGCGCCGCTTGAGGCTTTGCTCCTTCGCCTCGATAATATTCTCCTGTTGCAGACGCAGGCAGGTGTCTTATTCGGCCTCTTCGTCGCCCTTGGGCTCGCCGCGCGCAATCGCGACCCGGGCTTTCACAAGAGAATGATGATCATCGCGCCGGCGATGGCGCTTGGCGCGGCGTTCGCGCGCATGCCATGGATCCCCCATACTATTCCGGATAGCCCGCTTTCTCTGCAAATCTACCAGATGCTCGCCATCGCGCCGCTGTTCGTGTGGGACGTACTACGTAATCGCCGCGTGCATCGGGCGTACATCGTTCTGGCGGCCGCTTATCTGCCCTTCGCCGTCGCTGCTCACCTGCTGTGGGATACGCCGGCCTGGCACGGGACCGCACGCGCGATCATGGGCCTCTAGCCCGGGATCTGTTCGAACCGGGCCAGCGTGACGATTGTCGTGATGATAACGGAGTGGGCGGAGAGGCAGGGCAGCCGAATGTCCGCTTGGGGTGGGAAGCTGCCATTAGCCGAGGACGCCAGTAGCCAAGGCGGCGCCTATTACGAACATCAGCGCCGCTAAGACGTAACGGACAGTCCCAATGGTGATCTTTTCGAGGCGGCGAGTAGCAAAATAGGCGCCCGCGAAGGCTGAAAGCGTTCCCACAATGACTAGCAGCCCTTCGCGCCCCGAGGGGCGCAGCCCCGCTGCGGTAAACGACGCCGCGTAGGTCGTCAGCCGCGACAGATCGACCAAGATGGCAATCATCACGCCCGTTGCAATGAAGCGCTCAGCAGGGAGGCCCGACCGTAAGAGGAACATTGAACGGAACGCCCCTTGCTGCCCTGTGAGGCCACCAAAGAAACCTGTCAGCACTCCGCCCACGGGCATTAGCCGAGGAGGCGCCTGGAGCGCATGAAACCAGTTCTGTAGTTCGAGAGACGCAAACAGGATCATCAGCAGACCGATCGTCAATCCTGCGCCCGTCGGTCCAAAACGCTCTCCAAACGCCGCCCATTCGAACAGACGTGGAGTGTCGCCCAGCCATGCCAACAGCCATGCACCCGCAACAGCGGCGGGCACAGCAGGGACGCCAAACTTGAGGACGGTGGGCCAGTCTGTGCGTTTGCAGCATGCCCTTGAAGAGATTATTGAGAAGGTGAACCACTCCCGTGGCCGCGACCGCCACCGCAGCGGGAAAGAACAACGCGAAGGTTGGGAGCAGGATCGTGCCGAGGCCGAAGCCTGAGTAAAGGGTCAGGGCCGACGCGAGCGCCGCCACGACTGCGATAACCGCGCTGTCCATTAGGGCAGTTACGGTCGAAGCTCCAATGACCGCAATGGGTCGTTTTTGGCCGCAAAGGGTGGAAAGCGGACATTAGAGGGGGCCAAAATGCGATGGGAGATTGGGGCCGAAAGCTGTCGGTCGGGGCTCGAAAAATGCAGTTCAGGCATCTATCGGGCCTTTGTCGGGCCTCTGGTTGGAAACTCGATAATGTTCTCGTCGCTATGCAGAAGGCGGGCCAAGGCGGAGGCGATTTTTTGCTGCCCGAAGGGCTTTGACAAGCGCGGCAGGCCAGCAACATCCTCGTC
>DASWTR010000253.1:0-3007 GCA_036402035.1 Sphingomicrobium sp. | reverse complement strand
GCTATAGGCGAGCCGCCCCTCATCCGCAATTGAGCCTGGTGTCAGCCTTCGACGACTTCGAAATGGGCGACCTCGGGCTCCAGTTCGAGCAGGAAATCCGGGTCGAAATCATAATATTTGGCCTTGGTCAGCTCGTCGCCGGCAAAGCGCCGGATCGCCTCCAGGTCCGTCCACAGGGTGAACATCTCGACATGGGCGACGCCATTGTCGCGCCGGAACAGGCACCAGGCTCCGCGATTGCCGCGCGTCGACCGATAATCGGGCAGCCCGACCTCGGCCATCAGTCGCAAATATTCGCCGAGCCTGGCGCTCGGAACCCGCCCATGCCACCGCCTCGCGATCATCTCAGCCGGGCTCCGTGGGTACGAAATTCGGAAGGATGACGAGCAGGTGGCAATGTCCACAGCAACGAGCGAACTGCTGCGCCGATCGTCTCGCCAAGCAGCGCAAAATCGCTTGCCGGCGAATGCCGGAGCCGAAGCTCCGGGCACCCGATTGTTTCACAGGTCATCGCTCGCCTCCTCAGCGTGCGGGACGAGCCGCGCCTTCCGCGTCACGCTTCCACGGCGCATCGAACTGGATCGAGTGCAGCACTCGAAGCGAGCGTCCGATTCCCGAGATCAGCCGGTCGATGCCGTCGTGAAGGGCATCCCGCCCGGCCTGATAGTCGCGGTCGAAAATCTCATCGCGCATCTTCGCCTCCATCGTTGGCGCCGGCGGACCACTGGGGTGGGGAGAGGTAGTCGGCCCGCCAGGCGCTTGTGGACTATGTAGTGGACTCGACTCGTTCATCCCAATGAAAGGCTGGACGAACTTCATAAGCCAGGCTTATAAGCCTTGGTTATGCGAAGACTTCCTCCTCTTGCCGCCGTTCGCGTCTTCGAAGCGGCCGCTCGTCACGAGAATTTCACCTCTGCGGCCAATGAGTTGGGGATGACCCAGGCCGCCGTTTCCTATCAGGTGAAATTATTGGAAGAGCGGCTCGGGGCGGCCCTGTTCGTGCGGGAGAAGGGGCGTGCCAAGCTCACCGCACTCGGACTTCGCCTGCTGCCGCAGCTGACCCAGGCGTTCGACAGCATCGAAGCCGCGTTCGCCCAGCATCGCGAGGAGGACGAGGGGTTGCTGACCGTCGCGACCACCTTCACCTTCGCCAATACTTGGCTCGCGTGGCGGCTTGGCAGCTTTCAGGTCGAGCACCCCGATCTCGCGGTCCGTCTCGCGACATCCAATAAGCTGGTCGACCTCAAGGCGGGCGAGGCCGACGTGGCGATCCGCGCCGGTGCGCGGCCGTGGGAGGGGCTGGTCGCGGTCGAGCTGATGAAGGTCGACTTCACGCCGATGTGCGCGCCGAGCTTCTGGAGGCGGATGACCGAGCAGCTGGGGCGCCCGCCGGAGCCTAAGGACCTACCCAAGCTGCCGTTGATCAGCCCAGAGGATTATTGGTGGGACCAATGGTTCGCGGCCGCCGGGGTCGAGTGCGCCGATAGGCCGCGGAAGGCCGGCCTTCGCCTCGACAGCCAGGCCGACGAAGGCCATGCCGCCATGGGCGGGCAGGGCTTCGTGCTGCTGACCCCGGCCTTCTGGAAGAATGACATCAAGGATGGGCGGCTGTGTCAGCCGTTCGACCTGACCGCGACCGCCGGCTTCCGCTACTGGCTCTGCATTGCGCCTGAGCGCCGCAACGTGCCCAAGATCAAGCGCTTCAAGGAATGGTTGCTGCACCAGGTCGAGCAGAGCAAGCTGGCGCCGCTGGAGGCTGTAGCTTAGCGCGTCCGGCGCGGTGGAGCCTTGTCCTGACTGTCGCGGGTCTGGGTCCGGTTGGGTAGGTTGGGCTCGTCGCCACCATGCGGCTTCTGGCTCTTGTGGACCGAGGTCGGCTGCGGATCGGCGCCAGTCGCGGTCTGCTCCTCGTCGGCCGAGCCGATTTCGCGCTGTATCCCGCCGCCCGAGGAGCCGCCTTGCGATGGGGTGGGCAGATCGTCCTCGATCAGCTCATTGTCGGCGTGCGGGTCGCGCTTCTGGTCGGTCATGACATTCTCCTCGGCCAAGAAAACGCCGCGCGGCATGGCGGCGTTCCCGTCTGGCCAGCCGCGAGGCCGCTTTGCCGGTTGGTCGAAGCCGGTTTGACTGGTTGCCGCGACGAGATGAACCTCTGCCCGACCTTAGGGGGAGAAATGACATGCGTTGGCCAACCGCAGCCGCGCTGCTGCTCGCCATCGCCGCGCCGGCCCTGGCCCAGGTCCCGACGGTCGATGTGCGGCCGTTCATCGCGCGCGAGATCAGCGCCGAAGTCCATCTCCTGTCGACACCCGCCGATTATTACGGCCCGGTCGTCGGCAACGTCAGCATCGTCGAGCAGCGGGACGGTTATGTCGTGGTCGATACCGGCCTGACCGCGGCCAACGGGCAGGCGATCGTCAAATATATCCGCGCCCGATCGAACAAGCCGGTCAAGGCGGTGGTGATCACCCACTGGCACAACGACCATCCGCAGGGCGCTTCCGCGATCCGGGCGGCATGGCCCAATGTCCGCATCATCGCCACCGAGCAAACCAAGGAAGGCATGCTTGGGCCCGAACTGGGCGAGCTGGTGGGCCTGGAGCCCGGCCAACAATATGTCGCCAAGGTGAAGGAGCTGAACGCCGAGCAGCAGCAAGCGCTCGACAAGCTGATCGCCGATCCGGCGACCGCCGAGGACCGGGTCGAACGGGCAAAGAAGGCCAAGCTCGATTTCGCCGCCTTCGCTGATACCTATGCCGGAACGCATGTGATCCCGCCGACCGAAACCTTCTCGGATCGGCTGACGATCGACGACCCAGCCGTCCCGGTTGAGGTCAGGTTCCTCGGCCGCGCCAACACCGCCGGCGACGCAATGGTGTGGCTCCCGAAGCAGAGGATCGCGATGAGCGGCGACATGGTGGTGTGGCCGATACCGTTCGGCTTCTTCAGCTTTCCGGGCGACTGGGTGCAGACCTTGGGAAGGCTGAAGGCGCTGGGCTATCGAACG
>DASWTR010000252.1:0-16834 GCA_036402035.1 Sphingomicrobium sp. | reverse complement strand
GGCAACCTCCGGTGGCGGCGGGGCGGTGCAACCGGTGAAGGCGGTGCCAGCGGCGAGAACGACCAACAAACGCTTCATTATCAACTCCCCCAAACCCGTTTTCCTAGTTTCGTGCGATCAATCCGCGCGAGTCCAGCGTTGGCGCCACTTGCGACCGATCCACCAACGCCATCCGACGAGCGACACGATATAGCCTAGCAGCGCCACGCCAAGCCCAATCAGGAACAATCCGGAAACCAGCGCCGGGGCGGCGTCGGACCAAAGCCACTGCAGCCACACGCGAACGCTCTGCCCACGCAGGGCGACGAAGGACGCCAGGTCAGTATGAAAGCCGATCCGCGCGCCGACATCGATCGCGGCGTACAGGAAGAAGGGCGTGGTCAGCGGATTGGACAGGAAGGTCATCGCCGCCGCGATCGGGATGTTGCCGCGCATGGGCACACACAGCAGCGCCGCGCCGACGATCTGAAGCCCAGGCACCATCAGGAAAATGCCGATGAACAGCCCGGCGAACACGCCCCGGGGGACCGATCGCCGGGTGAAGCGCCACAGCTCCGAATGGGCGATCCGATGGCCGAACGGCTTGATCCAGGGGCTGGCCAGCACCTGCTCGCGCGACGGCGCATTCTTGTGCATGAACCGCTGCCAGAAATTGGGTTGGCTAGCCATGATTATCCGTGTTGCCTCAACAGCCTGCCCTGTTCCCGCTTCCAGTCGCGTTCCTTGATCGTCTCGCGCTTGTCGTGGGCCTTCTTGCCCCTCGCCAGCGCCAGCTCGACCTTCGCCCGCCCCCGCGAATTGAAATAGATGGAAAGCGGGACCAGCGTTAGCCCCTGGCGCGTGATCGAGCCATGCAGTTTGTCGATTTGTTTGCCGCGCAGCAGCAGCTTGCGCCGCCGCCGCGGCTCATGGTTCATCCAGCTTCCGGCGCCATATTGGGGAATATGGCTATTGATCAGCCACACTTCCTCATTTTCGACCAGCGCATAGGCCTCCGCGATCGAGCCTTCGCCGGTGCGCAGCGCCTTGACCTCGGTGCCTTGCAGTTCGATGCCGGCCTCGAACCTTTCCTCGACGAAATAGTCGAACCGCGCCCGCCGATTCTCGGCGATCACCTTGGCCTTGTCGAATTCCTGAATGGGTGCTTTTGCCAAGGCTGCCTCAGACCAGCCCGGCATGAGCAAGCGCCTGGTCGACGGCCTGCTTCGACGCCGTCGAGGGCTCGGTCATCGGCAGGCGCAGCTCGGCCGGGAAGCCCGGACGCACCTTCGACATCGCATATTTGACCGGTCCAGGAGAGGCATCGCTGAACAGTGCCGCATGGAGCGGGTAGAGCCGATCCTGCAGCTGCCGCGCATCGTCCCAACGGTTTTCGCGCATCGCTTCCTGGAACTGGGCGCAGAGGCGGGGCGCGACATTGGCGGTGACTGAGATGCAGCCGACCCCGCCCATCGCGTTGAAGGCCAGCGCCGTCTCGTCGTTACCGCTCAGCTGGATGAACTCGGCGCCACAGGCGCGGCGCTGGTCCGAAACGCGCCCAAGGTTTCCGGTCGCATCCTTGACGCCGATGATGTTGGGCAGCCGAGAGAGCCTGGCCATCGTCTCTACCGCGATATCGGTGATCGTCCGTGAAGGGACATTGTAGAGCACGACAGGAATACCCAGCTCCGCGACCGCTGCCAGATGGGCGTAAATGCCGTCCTGGTTGGGGCGGTTGTAATAAGGTGGCACATGCAGTGCCGCGTCCGCGCCGGCCTCCTTGGCGGCCTTGGTCAGCTCGATCGCATGGGCGGTATTGTTGGAGCCGCAGCCGGCGAGCACGGGAACGCGCCCGCGCGCGACCTCAACCGTGATCTCGATGACACGCCGATGCTCCTCGGTCGACAGCGTCGCCGCTTCGCCCGTCGTTCCACAAGGGACCAGTCCGTTCGAGCCTTCGTCAATTTGCCACTCCACCAGGTCTCGGAATGCCGCTTCATTGACTCGGCCCGCCGCAAAGGGAGTCACCAGCGCTGGTATCGACCCGAAAAACATGGATTATTCTTCCTTTACTGGAACTTGCCGGGGGATGGGGCTTTGCCAACAAGGACGCGTTGTTCAGCGGCTGATAAGGACTCGTGGCGCATTATGTCCAGCATGAGGAGCGTGGGGATCATCTTGCCGCTATTGCTGTCGACCGTCGCGGTCGCGGCGGTTCAACAGCAGAACAGAGCCGTGCCGGCAGTCGCGGCAATCCAGGCGACGAGCCAGGCCAATCTTACGGAGATCAATTATGCCCTGGCCGACTGGCGGCGGCTGCGCGCTAGCTCAGGCTATGCATTTGCCGATTACGCCCGTTTTCTGAATGCCAATCCGGGCTGGCCGGGCGAGAGCGGAATGAGGCGGAGCGCAGAAAAGCAGATGCGCCCGGGAGAGAATGCCAACACGGTCCTCGCTTTCTTCCGGACCGAGGAGCCGACAACCGGCAATGGCTGGGCCCGACTGGCCGAAGCCAGCCTTGCCGTCGGCAGGCAGGCCGAGGCCTTGGCCGCGGCACGCGGGGCCTGGGTGTCGAGCGACCTCAGCCAATATGATGAGCAGCTGATCTTCTCCCGCTTCGGATCGCAGCTGACCGCTTCCGACCATGACAAGCGGGCCGATGCGCTGCTGTTCGGTAAAAGAGCGAGCGATGCCTATCGCATGCTTCCCTACACCACGCCGACACGCCGCGGCGCGTTCAACGCCCGCATTGCCATGCAGTCGCGCGCCGCAGACGCCGAGCAGCGCTATCAGGGGGTGATCGGCCAGGTTACCACCGATGCCGGCCTGATGATGGACCGGGCCCGCTACCTGCGCGAGAGCGGCTATGAGCAGGCTGCCCGCCAGTTGTTCGCCCGCCACCATAATTTTACTCACAAGCCGGCCGATCCGGAGCGCTTCCTCGACATGATGGAGCTGTTGTCCAAGGCGGCGACCGGCGATCGGCAGTGGCAATATGCTTATGACATTGCCCGACAGGTCGACGATATTTTCCCGACCGGCGCCGACATCGGCCTTAAAGATTATGGCATCCGCGACAAATATACGACGCTGACCTGGACCGCGGGTTCGGTTGCGCTGGAGCGGCTCAACCGCCCCCGCGACGCGATCGCCATGTTCGATAAATATGCCAACGCGGGCCGCTCATTGCAGGTCAAGACCAAGGGTTGGTACTGGGCCGGCCGCGCTTCGTCGCAGTCGGGCGACGCGCTGCGCGGACGCAGCTATTTCGAGCGCGCCGCGGCGACACCGGAATTGTTCTACGGACAACTGGCGCTGGAGCGGCTTGGCCGCATCGTGCCGGCGCCGGCGGGCACCCCGTCGCTGCTGGTGACCCCGGCCCAGCGCCAGGCATTCCAGCAGAAGCGGCTGGTCCGGGCGGTGCGACTGCTCGGCCAGCAGCGGCTGTACAGCGAGCAAAGCCTGTTCGTCCGCGCGCTGTCGGAGAATCTCGATACCGACGCGGAGCGGCTGCTGGCGGTCGAACTATCGAGCGAGGTCTGGCGGCCCGACCTTGCCGTGTGGACGGCGCGTTCGGCGCGTAACGCCGGCAACGCCTTCTATTATAGGGCGGCATACCCAACCCATGCGCGCAATGTGCCCTCCGGCCGCGGCTGGTCGCTGGTGCACGGAATCACTCGGCAAGAGTCGAGCTTCGACCGGGCCGCGGTCAGCCACGCCGGCGCGCGCGGTATGATGCAGCTGATGCCCGGTACCGCCCGCGAGCAAGCCGGCAAGATGGGCATGGGCTACGACTATGGCCGGCTGACGTCCGACCCGAATTACAATGTCATGCTCGGCAGCGCCTACTTCCAGCGGCTCGTCAACATGTGGGACGGCAATTATCCCCTCGCGGTCGCAAGCTACAACGCCGGTGCGGGCAATGTCCGCAAGTGGGTCAGGAGCTACGGCGATCCGCGCGGCAACGTCGACATCGTCAGCTGGATCGAGAAAATCCCGTTCGAGGAGACCCGCGGCTATGTCCAGCGGGTGCTGGAGAACAGCGTGGTCTACGACCGGCTGAACCCGACCGTCGGCGGACCGCAGCCGGTCCATATCTCGGCCTACCTCGGCAAGTCGTCGCGGCCGGGCTAAACAGCGCCACATGTCCGACCGTCCGCCGCGGTTCATCACGCCGCAGGGTTTCGCGCGCATTCGCGCCGAATATGAAGAGTTGTTCGGGGTTGAGCGGCCCAAGATCGTCGAGACGGTCTCCTGGGCTGCCTCGCTCGGCGACCGATCCGAAAACGCCGACTATCTCTACGGCAAGAAACGCCTCCGCGAGATCGATCGCCGCCTGTCCTATCTGTCCAAGGTCATGAAGGCCGCCAAGGTCGTCGATCCCGCGAAGCAGGAGCAGCGCGATACCATTCGCTTCGGCGCAACGGTGGAGCTGGCCGACGAGCAGGACGAGCGGCGCGTGCTGACGTTGGTCGGGGAAGATGAAGCCGACGCCTCATCGGGGCAGATCAGCTGGGCAGCTCCCATCGCCCGCGCACTGGTCGGCGCCCGCGTCGGCGACGAACGCATCGTCCGCTTGCCCGCGGGCGAGAAAAGCTACGAAGTGATGTCGATCCGCTATCCGGACGCCTGATCCGAAACGAGCTAGGCCCGCGTCGGCTCCGTGGCCTTGGGCTGGCGGAAATGGACCACGGTGTCGCCGAGCTGCGGCGGTTCACTCGGCATCGTCTTTTCCATCAGATCGGCAATGATCGTCAGCGCGGCGAGGCAGCCGGTGATACGGTCGTTGGCGTCGATCACCTTCCATGGTGCCCAGCGCGTATCGGTGTGCGCGAACAGATCGTGCAGCACCTCGACGTTCCGCTCGCGCTGCGCCAGGCCGGCTACCGCTCCGTGGGAAAGCAGGTGCCGCTGCCAGGGATCGTCCTGCCGTTCGCGCAGATTGGCCGCCTGTTTCTCGGCGGTGACGTGGAAGAACAGCTTGATTACCAGCGTGCCATGGTCGCGCTGCTGCGACTCGAATTCATTGACCTCGTCGCAGGCCCGCGCCCAGCGCTTGTCGTCGAGCTGGCCGTTGACCCGCTCCTCGACGATCCGCCGGTACCAGCTGCGATAGAAAATGGTCGTATCGCCCGCCGCCGGAATGCGGCTCCAGAAGGGGGCGAGCCAATGGCGGTCGTCATCGGCCTCGTCGGCGCCGCCGACGCCCACCACCCGCACATGGGTCGGGTCCAGCGCGCCGACCAAGGTCTTCAACGCCGATTTCTTGTTTGCCCCGGTCCAGCCTTCGAACAGGATGATTGCACGCTTGCGATGCACGATCTGCGACAGTTGCAGGCGCGCAATTCGGTCCTGAAGCGCCTGCAGCGCTTCAGCCGGATCATCGGCGAACGGAACCCCCCGTTCAAATTCCGTTAAATCGATCGGCACCGGCGGGTGCTATCCCAAAGGATTTAGCCCCGCAATCGGCTTCGATCGATTGTCCGACAATGGGATCGTCGGGCCGTGGCGCTTATGCCGCGAGCCGACTTCGCTACGCCTTGCGCGATGCGTCGGCGACGATCCGAATCGACAGCTCTTTCAATTGCTTGTCCATCACCGGCGCAGGCGCATTCATCATCAGATCCTCCGCCTTCTGGTTCATCGGGAAGACGATGACCTCGCGGATGTTGGGCTCGTCGGCCAGCAACATGACGATCCGGTCAATGCCCGGGGCCGAGCCGCCATGCGGCGGGGCGCCGAACTTGAACGCGCCGATCATGCCGGGGAAGTTGGTGTCGACCTCCTCGCGCGTATAGCCGGCAATCTCGAACGCCTTGTACATGATGTCCGGGCGATGGTTGCGGATCGCGCCCGAGCTCAGCTCCACCCCGTTGCAAACGATGTCATATTGCCAGGCGAGGATGTCGAGCGGCTCCTTCGTCTCCAGCGCCTCCATCCCGCCCTGCGGCATGGAGAAGGGGTTGTGGCTGAAGTCGATCTTCTTCTGCTCGTCGTTGTACTCGAACATCGGAAAGTCGACGATCCAGCAGAAGCGGTAGGCGCCCTGCTCGATCAGATCGAGCTGCTCGGCGACGCGAGTGCGAGCAAGGCCGGCTAGCTTGGCCGCCTCCTCTTCCTTGCCCGCGGCGAAGAAAATGCCGTCGTCGGGACCCAGCCCCATCGCCTCGGCCAGCTTGTCCATGCCCTCGGTACCGTGGTTCTTGGCGATCGGCCCACCCCACTCGCCGCCCTTGCGGGTGGCATAGCCAAGCCCGGCAAAGCCCTCGCCCCGCGCCCATTCGTTCATGTCGTCGAAGAATTTACGACTCTTGTCGGCGGTCCCCGGCGCCGGGACGGCGCGGACGACCATGCCCTTGTCGACCAGCCCGGCGAACAGGCCGAAGCCCGAGCCGCGGAAATGCTCGCCGACGTCGCTGATCAGCAGCGAGTTTCTGAGGTCCGGCTTGTCGCTGCCATATTTGAGCAGCGCTTCCTTGTACGGGATGCGCGGATATTCGCCGGCTGGAGTGACGAACTTGCCGTTCGCGAACTCCTCGAACACGCCCGACAGCACCGGCTCGATTGCGGCGAACACGTCGTCCTGCGTGACGAAGCTCATCTCGAAGTCGAGCTGATAGAATTCGCCAGGGCTGCGGTCGGCGCGGGCGTCCTCGTCGCGAAAGCAGGGCGCAATCTGGAAATAGCGGTCGAAGCCGGCAACCATCAGCAGCTGCTTGAACATCTGCGGCGCCTGGGGGAGCGCGTAAAATTTGCCCGGGTGTACCCGGCTCGGCACCAGATAATCGCGCGCGCCCTCCGGCGAACTCGCCGTCAAGATCGGGGTTTGGAACTCGGTGAAGCCCTGGTCGATCATCCGCCGCCGGATGGAGGCGATCACCTTCGAGCGCAGCATGATGTTGGCGTGCAGCCGGTCGCGACGCAGATCGAGGTAGCGATACTTGAGGCGAATCTCCTCGGGATAATCCTGCTCGCCGGCAACCGGCATCGGCAGCTCGGCCGCGGAGGACTGGACCTCGACCTCTTTGGCCACGACCTCGATTTCGCCGGTAGCGAGCTTGGGATTCACCGCCCCGCCTTCGCGCATCACCACCTCGCCGGTGATCGTGACCACCGACTCAGGACGCAGCTGGTCGAGGGTCTTGAGCGCCTCGCTCCCGGCCGCGCATACCACCTGAGTCAGGCCGTAATGATCTCGCAGGTCGACGAACAGCACCCCGCCATGATCGCGCTTGCGATGGATCCAGCCCGACACGCGGACGGTTGAGCCGACGTCGCTAGCGCGGAGCTCGGCGCAATGATGGGTACGATAGGCGTGCATTACTTGGGCTCGCTGAGGAAATGGTTGTGCGCAGGGGCGAAAATTAGCGCCGCCGCTTCGCGTTCGGGGCTCCCTTTGTCAAGGCGGGCAGAGGCCGCTATGGGCCGCGGCAGATGAAAATTCACCCGCTGATCACGACCACCAAGGATCTCACCGCCCTCATTGCTCGAATGACAGCCCACGACTTCGTCGCGGTCGACACCGAGTTCATGCGCGAGAACACCTATTGGCCCGACCTTTGCCTGCTGCAGATCGCAACCAATGAGGAAGCGGCGGCGATCGACCCCAAGGCGGATGGTATCGACCTGACACCGCTGCTCGACCTGCTGGTCGAGAATCATGACGTGCTCAAGGTGTTCCACGCCGGCGGCCAGGACCTGGAAATCATCCACAATCTGACTGGCAAGGTGCCCAACCCTCTGTTCGATACGCAGATCGCGGCGATGGCGCTCGGCTATGGCGAGCAGGTCGGCTACTCCAACCTGGTCGAAAGCGTGCTCGGCCATACGCTGGACAAGGGTGCGCGCTTCACTGACTGGTCCCGGCGGCCGCTCGACAAGCGCCAGATCGATTATGCGATCGCCGACGTCACCCACCTCGCCGAGATATTCCCCAAGCTGGTCAAGAAGCTGGTCAAGACCGGCCGCGGGGCCTGGCTTGACGAGGAGATGGAGCGGCTGGCCGACCCCTCGAGCTTCGCGTTCGAGCCGGAAGATGCATGGAAGCGACTGAAGCTGCCGAGCCGCAATCCGGCGGTGCTCGGACGGCTGCGGGCGCTGGCCGGCTGGCGTGAGACGGAGGCGCGGTCGAAGAACCTGCCGCGCGGCCGGATCGTCAAGGACGATACGCTCAACGAGCTGGCCAGCCATCCGCCCAAGACCCAGGACGACCTCGCCAAGGTGCGCGGCCTTTCGTCCGGCTGGCGAACCAACGACATCGGCGTGCGGATGATGGCGGCGCTTGCCGCCGCCAAGCCCCTCGAGGGGGACGAGCTGCCGATGCGCGAACCGAGCCGGCCAGGGCTAACCAAGGACGCAGCGCTGGTCAGCGATTTGCTTAAGCTGCTGCTCAAGATCCGCGCCAAGGAAGCCGGGGTCGCGGCCAAGCTGATCGCCCGCTCGGACGAGCTGGAAGCACTAGCAGCGGGGGTTCGCAAGGGCCTCAACATACTGAGCGGCTGGCGGTACGACGAGTTCGGCCGCGACGCGGTCGACCTGGTCGAGGGGCGGCTTGCTTTCGCCACCGAGAACGGCAAGCTCAAGATGAGCCGGATCGCGGATAACAGCACCGCCGATTCAGGAACCGGACAGGCTGCCTAGGGCTTCATCCCGGGGCAAAATGGAGGCCGAAATCATGCGTCAATTCTCCCTGCTCAGCCTGCTGCCGCTGGCGGCATGCACCGTTGCCACGTCGAACCAGACGGCGGATGCCCTTTCACCGGTACCTACCAATTGCCGCAGCGAAGCGCTGGCCCAGTTTGTCGGACAGCCGGCCAGCCCGGAACTGGGACAACGGATGCTGCGTGCCTCGGGCGCCCGCACCATCCGCTGGGTGCCGAAGGGCGGCGCGGTGACGATGGACTTCAACCCGACCCGATTGACGGTTCAGCTGGACGGCTCGAACCGGGTCGAGACGGCCAGCTGCAACTAGGTGAATTGCACCTCTGCTTTCAGCCCGCCGAGCGAGCGAGCCAATTGCACCAGGCGGCGCTCGACCGCCTCCGAATAAAGCGCCCGATATTTGTCGGGCACCGAGAGAATCGCCTTGCCGCGGCCAAGCTCGATGCTGGTCTTGTTGAGCAGCGCTTCGGTACCGCCGCTTAGCCTCTGAGCCAGGCGCAGCGCTTTGCCCCATGATACGACCCGCTCAATCTCTGCTGGCTTCAACAGCGCGGCAATTTGCGGGCTGAATCCGCCGTCCCCACCAAACGCACTGCAGAGCGCCCGGCCCAGCACAGCGCGGCCGTGCGAGTCGATGCCGACCCAATTGCCGTGAAGCGCCATGTCTACCGCGCGCTCGGCTCGAAAATCGGGGTGGGCGTTCCAGGCGATGTCGCCGAGCAGACAGGTGGCGAGCCTCAACCGGCGCATTTTCTCAGTCTCGTCGGGAAACAGCGGGTCCATCCACTCGTCGATCGTTGTGCCGTGGTCGCCGAACCGGCCAAGCCGATCGCCAACCTCCAGCGCGGCCGCCAGCAGGGGATCCTCCGCCTTCGTCTCGCTGTCCAGGTCGCGGTAGAGCAGTCCCTCGCGCAGGCCGAAAGCGGACACGATGATTTGGCGCGGCCCCAGCGCATCGACCATCGCTTCCAATATGGTGACCGCAGCCGGCAAGGTCGGCAGGCGGGCCGAAGAGATACCAGTCAGCCGCTTCAGCTCTTCCACTTCCAGCGTTTGCAGGATGGCACGAAGATCGCCGAGGCGGCCAGCCTCGATCCGGTGGTGATGAATGATCGGCAGCGGATGCGCCCGAGTCTTCATGTCGAGTAGTGCGAGGGCACGGAATGAGCCGCCCACGAGGTACAGCCCATGCCCGCGGGCGGCATCCTTGAGCGCGCCTTGCTTGATGCCGTGCTTAATCGATTTGGCCAGCACCGCTCGATCGGGCTCAAGGCCGACTCGCAGGACGCCAAGGGGAAGAGATATCCCCTCGCCCACCGCCCCCTTGTTCGCCGCGATCAGCTCCAGGCTGCCGCCGCCCAGATCCGCAACGATGCCATTGGCGTCGGGAATGGCCGAGATCGCACCGAGCCCCGACAGCTTGGCCTCCTCCGCGCCGCTGATCAAACGCGGCTCAAGCCCCAATTGTTTGACCTGGCCTAGAAATTCCCTGCCATTCGAAGCGTCCCGAACCGCAGCCGTCGCAACAGTGTGCAGGCGCTTCAGCTTCATTTCGCGCCCCAACTGCCGGAAACGGGCCAGCGCCTCCAGCGTCTTGGCCATCGCCTTTTCGTCGAGCCTGCCATCGCGCGCTACGCCGCGGCCGAGAGCGGCCATGATCTTCTCATTGAACAGCGTCGACGGCACGCGTTCGGCACCGCCATAGGCCATGAAACGCACCGAGTTGGAGCCGATGTCGATGATTCCGACCGGGCCGAAGCGCTTGACCGCCATGCCGCTCACCGCAGACCCAATTAGCCGCGCTGCGTCAACCGCAATTTGGGAACCGCCTTGCCGGCCAGCGCCTGCCCGCGCCCGGACAACGACGGATTGGTCATGAAATAGCGGTGCAGGTTGAAATGACGCTTGCCTGGCTTCATCCGCGTGTAGTTGCCGTCGGAACCCAACACCCAGCTTTGCTCATTGTCGATCAAATTGGCGATCATCACCTGGTCGAGCACTTGGGCATGCACCGTCGGATTTTCGATTGGCATCATATATTCGACCCGCCGATCGAAATTGCGCGGCATCCAATCGGCCGAGCTGATGTAGACCTTGGCCTTGCGATGCGGCAGCCGGGCGCCATTGGCGAAGACGAAGATTCGGCTGTGCTCGAGGAATCGCCCGACGATCGATTTCACTCGGATGTTGGACGACAGGCCGGGGACGCCCGGCCGGAGACAACAGACACCACGAACGATCAACTCGATCGACACGCCGGCCTCGCTCGCCTGGTAAAGCTTTTCGATCACCTGGGTGTCGACCAGGCTGTTCATCTTCGCCCACACCGCCGACGGCTTGCCTTCCTTGGCGTTGGCAATCTCCGCGTCGATCAAGGTCAAAATCCGGTCCCGAAGGCCACTCGGGCTGAGCGTCAGCAGCTCGAGGTTTTTCGGCTTCACATAGCCGGTCGTCAGGTTGAACAGCTTGGCCGCGTCGCGCGCCGCGCGCCGCGATGCGGTGAAATAGCTGAGATCGGTGTAAATCTTGGCGGTGGTCGGGTGATAGTTGCCGGTGCCGAAGTGGCAGTAGGTCCGCATCATGCTTCCTTCGCGGCGGATCACCATCGACACCTTGGCGTGGGTCTTCCACTCGACGAAGCCGTAGATGACCTGCACCCCGGCGCGTTCCAGCCGGCTGGCCCACAGCAGATTCTGCTCCTCGTCGAAGCGGGCCTTGAGCTCGACCACTGCGGTGACCGACTTGCCCGCCTCCGCCGCCGCGACCAGCGCATCGATGATCGCGGACTGTTTTCCGGCTCGGTAGAGCGTCTGCTTGATCGCGACAACATCGGGATCTTCGGCTGCCTGGCGAAGGAAAGCGACCACCACTTCGAAGCTTTCGTAAGGGTGGTGGACGATGAAGTCCTTGGCCTTGATCGCCGCGAAGCAATCGCCGTCATGCTCCAGGATTCGCTCGGGGAAGCGCGGCGTATAGGGCGTGAACTTGAGGTCCGGACGGTCGATCTCGACCAGCTGGCCGAGGTCGGCGATGCCGATGAAGCCGGCGCTTTCCGCCACCAGCGCCGCATCGGCCGCCAGGCCTTCGCGGACCAGTTCTTCCAGCTCCACCGGCGTATCGGCCGCGAACTCCAGTCGGATCACGCGGCCGCGGCGACGGCGCTTGATCGCACTGCGGAAGTAGCGGACTAGGTCTTCCGCCTCTTCCTCCACCTCGATATCGCTGTCGCGGATCAGTCGGAACGCGCCTGACGCGACTTTCACGAAGCCGGGGAAAATCTGCTCGAACTGGGTTCGAATCAGCGTTTCGATGGCGATGTAGCGGAGCTTCGGGCCGGGCACCCGCAGGAACCGCGGTAGGGTCGACGGGATCATCAACAGCTCGACCACAGGCTCGGGGTTTTTGCCCTGGCGAAGCTCGAAAATCAGGCTGAACCCGCCATTGGGAATGAACGGGAACGGGTGCGAAGGGTCGATCGCCTGCGGCGTCAGGACCGGCAGTATTTGCTCACGAAAATGTTCGCCCAGCCAATCCAACTCGGCGGGCGCGAGGTCGTCTTCGGCTAGGACCTCCAGACCCTCATCTGACAGCCCCTCGCGCAACAGGATCCATTCGGCCTGCTGCGCTACGACCAGCGAATCGGCCTGCTGCGAGATGGCCTCCAGCTGCTGGGTCGCGGTCATCCCGTCGGCGCTCAAATCTTCGACCCCGCGCAGCTGCTGCCCCTTCAGCCCGGCGACGCGAGTCATGAAGAATTCGTCGAGATTGTTGCCCGAGATGGACAGGAAGCGGAGCCGCTCCAGCAGGGGATGGGCCGGGTTGGTGGCCTCTTCGAGGACTCGGCGGTTGAACGCCAGCCAGCTGAGCTCGCGATTGAACAATCGCGCCGTCGCCGCCTGAATCTTCTCACCTTGTACCGTCACGCCGCGCCCTTCACGTCGATGATCCCGCCCTCCGCCAACGCTCGCCGGACGGTCGGCAGGGTCAGTCGCGCCCTTTCGGCGATGGCAAAACGGTCGATCGCCTCGACCACCCGCTCCGCCATCCAATAGCTCCGCTCGACCCTATCACCGATATATTTCAAACATTCGTCAGGGATGTGCAGGCCGCGATCCTCGAACAACCGGCGGATGATGGCGCGGAACAATGCATCATCCGGCTGTTCGATGCGCGCAACCGGAGTGACCGCAAGCCGAGTTCTAAGATCGGGAAGGCCGATCTCCCACGCTGGCGGAACATCGTCGACCACCATGACCAGGGGCCGGCCACTGTCCTGGGCCGCATTCCAAGCGTGAAACAAATCCTCCTCATTGTAATTCTCGGCCCCGTCGAACAGGCGGCCGCCGACCCGTGCGACAAAGGCCCGGGCCAGCAGCGACCGGCCCGATCGGCGCGGCCCGGTCAGCATTGTCGCCCTGACCGGCCACAGGCTCCAGGTTCGGAAATGCTCGAATGCTTCCCGGTTGGCTTCCGCGATGATGAAGCGGCTGTCGTCCGCCGCCTGCGGCCAGTCGAGCGGCAGGGCGATCTGATCCGCCCCGCTTTTCACGGGGTCTGGCTCGGGCTTGTTTGAGGTTGTGCAGGTGCGGGCGCGGGCGCTCCCGTCCTGGGGACCGAGAATAGGCGGATTCCGCCGCCCTCGAACGTGGCCGTCAGCCCTCGCGCCACGAGCTGGTCACGCAGCGCCGACACCCCGCCGCCATAGGTCACCGAGACGGTGCCGCCGGAGCCCGAGATGCTGGCACCCGGGATCGAGCGAATGACGGCGATGCCATAGTCGCGCCAGGCATCGTTCGGAGCGGTGATGAAGATGGTGATGGCGGTCGGCGCTTCCTCCTCTTCCTCCTCTTCGGGCGGGGGCGGAGGCTGGATGATGAGGTCGGGGTCGCCGCGAACGATTCCCATCGTGTGGGCCTGGACGAACAGCTGGTCCATCCGCTCGACGCCTTCGCTCATCATGCGCGGCAGGTCCTGACTGTTGCGCGCGACCAGCTCGAAGCCTCCGAGCGGCATCCGATCGGGACCGAAGAAGCCGTTGAAATAGGCCTTGACCGGCCCCCCCGGGTAGAGGCGGTTGACGCGGACCTCGGCGACCAGAATGTTGGCCGCGCCGTAAAGGTCGAGCACGTTGCGCCACCATCCGCGACCGGGCCTGTTGGTCTGGGCAGCATTAACCAGCAGCGGATCGACGCCCATGCCGCTGACCCGGACATAGTCGATCGGGCTGGTCGAGGTGCGGAACTGTGCCCAGGCGCGCTGCCATGGGTTGCGCAGCTCGACGCTGGTCGCCGTCGCCCCGCTGACCATTACCGGGATCAGCAGCATCGGTGCCGATCGACGAACTTCACCGGCAACACCGAGCAATTCGCCCGCCCGGGCGCGGTCGAACAGCACGCCGAGGGTCGCGATGTACCGGTTCGGTCCAATCTGCTCCTGCTCGACGACAATCGAGCTGACGAGCCCGTCTAGGGTCGAATCCGACAGGTTGGGCGCCTGCGAAATCGGCCGCTTGTTCATCTTGGCCCAAAGCGCCTTGAAGCCTTCGCGCTGGGCGATGCGCCACCCGGCAAAGCGGGCGCTTTCCGCATCCTTGCCGCCGACGTCGACCTTGATCCCGCTGATTTCCAGCGTTCCCGAGCTGTCGATCGGAAGGATGCCGCGTTCGGCGCTTTCCATCTGGGCGACAAGCGCGCCGCCAAGTCCGGCAAGCAACAGGAAAGCGGCAATCAGGAGGGGAACGGGCCGTCGGAAGAGCATCAGGGGGCTTTTGGCGACAATGGCGTGGAAATCCAAGTCAGATATGGCTAGTCGGCCGCGACATGACGCAAAAGCCGCTCACCTACGCCGATGCGGGCGTATCGATCGCCGCCGGCAACGCGCTGGTGAAGGCGATCGCGCCGCTCGCAAAATCGACCGCGCGACCTGGCGCCAACGCAGAGCTCGGCGGTTTCGGCGGTTTTTTCGACCTGAAGGCGGCTGGCTACGAAGACCCCCTGCTGGTCGCGGCCAATGACGGGGTCGGGACCAAGCTCAAATTGGCGATCGACAGCGGCAAGCATGACGGCGTCGGCATCGACTTGGTCGCGATGTGCGCCAACGATTTGATCGTGCAGGGCGCCGAGCCGCTGATCTTCCTCGACTATTATGCGACCGGAAAGCTGGACAATGAAGTCGCGACGGCGGTCGTGGCCTCGATCGCCGAGGGCTGCCGCCAGGCCGGCTGTGCGCTGATCGGCGGCGAAACCGCGGAGATGCCAGGCATGTACGCGGCGGGCGATTATGACCTCGCCGGCTTCTGCGTTGGTGCAGTCGACCGGGCCAAGGCGCTGAGCGGCAACAGGGTGACGCCGGGCGATGTGATCCTCGGCTTGGCCAGTTCGGGCGTCCACAGCAACGGCTTCTCGCTGGTGCGCCGACTGATCGAGGTCAACGGCTGGAAGCTGGACCGCCCCGCTTTGTTCGATCAGGAAAGGCTGCTTGGCGACATCCTGCTCGAACCAACCCGCATCTATGTGAAGAGCCTGCTCCCGCTGGTCCGCGAGGGGAAGATTTGCGCGCTGGCTCATATCACCGGCGGTGGCCTGCTCGAGAATATCCCGCGCGTTCTGCCGGAAGGCGCCCATGCCGTCGTGGATGCCGACAGCTGGCCGCTGCCGCGTCTGTTTGCTTTCCTTCAGGCTGGCGGCGCGATCGAGCCGGCCGAACTGGCGCGCACCTTCAACTGCGGCATCGGGATGGTCGCGATTATCCGCGAGGCGGACGTCGCCGAAGTGACGGAACGCCTCAGGGCTGCTGGCGAGACGGTTCATCGGATTGGCGAAATTGAAGCTGGAGAAGCTGGCTGTACCGTCAGGGGCAGCGCCGGTACGTGGAGCGCCCGCGAAGACTGGTCCGCTACCCATCATGGCTGAACGGAGCCGGGTCGCAGTGCTGATTTCGGGCCGCGGCTCGAACATGGCGGCGCTGATCTACGCGGCTCGGGCGGATGATTGCCCCTATGAGATCGCGCTGGTCAGCGGCGACAAGCCGGATGCGCACGGCTTCGAAGTTGCCCGCGCGGAAGGCGTTCCAGTCGAAATGCTCGACGCCAAGGCATTGGGCCCTGCCTATTGGGACAAGCTGCAAGAGGCGCTGCAAGCGGCGGAAGTTGACCTGGTCGCCCTGGCCGGCTTCATGCGCATCATCCCCGACGATTTCGTCGCCAAGTGGGAAGGTGCGATGGTCAATATCCACCCCTCGCTCCTCCCGAAATATAAGGGCCTCGGCTCGCACGAGGCCTGCCTGGCGGCGGGCGATAAATGCAGCGGCGCGACCGTCCATCTGGTGACGCCGGAGCTGGATAGCGGCGATATTCTCGGGCAGGTCGAGGTCGCGGTGCTGCCCGACGACACGCCCGAAACGCTGGCCGATCGCGTGCTGATCGCGGAGCATCAGCTCTACCCGCGCGTGGTGGGCCAGTATCTCGGCCGCACCCGCGATTTCGCCTGGATCACCAACAAGGTCGGAGAACTGGCGCTGGCGCTGCCGGAAACCAGCTTCCAGACCAGTCATGGCTCGCCGGGCTGGAAGGTTGGGTCCAAGAGCAGCAGCAAATTCTTCGGCATCATGTGGAACCGCCATCACGGCGAAGAGGCGGTCGGCCTGCTGGTGAAATGCAGTGGCCAGGACGAAATGGCACAGCTGATCGACGCCGAGCCCGAGCTCTACTTCCGTCCCGCCTATTATGGCCCATCCGACTGGATCGGCATCAAGCTCGATCGGCCCCGCGTCGACTGGCACCATGTCGCCGACTGGCTGCAACGCAGCTGGCTGGCCATGGCCCCGCCCCGTTTGACTAAGCTGATGCGGGTCGCGGACGAATTTTGATCGACGCTCTTTGCGGTCGGGAGTAGGTTCACCCTGAAACGAAGGGAGACCTGCCATGCTCGCAGCCCTGTTGATATTCGCCGAAACCGCCGTATCGCCCACGCCGATGCCCGCCTTCCTGTCCGGCTGCTGGGAGCAGAAGCGCGAGGATGGCGGCTGGACCGAGGAGTGCTGGACCAACGCGCGTGGCGGGCTGATGATCGGCTCGGGCCGCGATGGCAAAGGCGATGCCGTCCGTCATTGGGAATGGATGAGGATCGAACGCGGCGCCGATGGCGTGCCGAGCTTCTACGGTTCGCCCAAGGGCGCGGCGGCGGTCGGCTTCAAG
>DASWTR010000251.1:0-4636 GCA_036402035.1 Sphingomicrobium sp. | reverse complement strand
TGCTCGGCGGACGAGACCATCTTGGACCGGTAACCGGTCGCGCTTTCATTGGCCTGGGCCGACTGCTGGCCAAGCACCTGCGACTGCGCCGCCAGCGAAGAGCGCCGCGCCCGGAACTCGTTCGACTGGACGCGGATCGCTTCCTCGATCTCGGCTCGAGCCGCGCCGGTGGCGGAGGTGAATTCGGCAGGCCAGACGATGGTCGCGGCGCCCGACAGCTCCGCCTCGAGCCGCGCCCGCTGCGCCTGATAATTGATCATCTGGGCGGACAGCGCCCGCTCCTGCGCGCGAACTTCGGCGCCGGCCAATTCGATCAGCAGATCGCCTTTGTTGACGCGCCGTCCCTCGGCTACCTTGATCGCCGAAACCACCCCGCCGTCACGATGCTGGACCGACTGGCGCTGGCCGGAGACGACCAGCTGACCGGGTGCGTAAGCCGCGGCATCGAGCGGCGCGAGCGCCGCCCAGCCGAGGAACAGGACGAAGAAGGCGCCTGCGACCATGATCCCGAGCCGGATATCGCGGCGGGAATCATCGGTCGGTCCATCTGCGGCCGGCGACGCCGTGCCCTCAAGCAGAAGCGGGGTGTAACCCTCTCGCAGATAGCCGCTCATGACGCCGCACTCCTCTTGGCCTGTTCCGGCGGGCCTTCGATCGGGGTAGCCGGACCGCCGCCAAGCCGTGACATGATTTCATCGCGCGATCCGAACGCCTCGATCCGCCCGTCGCGCAGCACCATGATCTTGTCGACCGCGGCAAGCACGCCCATGCGATGC
The DNA here is from genome assembly GCA_036402035.1 of Sphingomicrobium sp. Classification (GTDB taxonomy): domain Bacteria; phylum Pseudomonadota; class Alphaproteobacteria; order Sphingomonadales; family Sphingomonadaceae; genus Sphingomicrobium. The sequence goes on along the minus strand of DASWTR010000251.1, from coordinate 3,860 downwards.
GCCACGACCATCACCGCCGCATCGCGGGCCTTGAGCGCCATCAACGTGTCGACCAGCTGGGCCTCGCCCGTTGCGTCGAGATGCGCATTGGGCTCGTCCAGAAGAACGATCGGCGGCTCGCCGTAGAGCGCCCGGGCGAGGCCGATCCGCTGCGCCTGCCCCGCCGACAGCCCGCGGCCGCCCCAGCCCAGCACCGAGTCATAGCCGTTGGGCAGCTGCAGGATCAGCTCGTGCGCGAAACAGGCCTTCGCCGCCGCGATCGCCTTGGCATCGACATCCTCCGTCCCCGGCTCCTGGAATCGCGAGATATTCTCCTTGACCGTTCCGGCGAACAGCGAAACATCCTGCGGCAGATAGCCGAGATAGGCCGCGAGCCGTTCCGGATCCCAGTCGAGCACATTGGCGTGGTCGACCCGGATAATGCCCCGGTCCGGACGGCCGGCGCCGGCCAGCATCCGCATAAGGGTCGACTTGCCCGCCCCGCTGGGTCCGACCACCGCCACCACCTCGCCGGGCAGCAGCTGGAAGCTGATCCCGGCGAGGACGAAGCCATCCTCGGCCGCGTTGAGCACCGCCAGCTGCTCGACATCCATCCGTCCTTCCGGCGGCGGCAGTTGCGTCAGGGGCATCTCGGCTTCGCGCGAGCCGACCAGATCGTTGAGCTTTTCATAGGCGCTACGGGCCTGGGCAACCGTCCGCCAGGTCGACAGCAGCTGCTCGATCGGCTGGAGCGCACGCCCTGCCAGGAACGACGCCGCGAACACCGCGCCCGCGGAGATGCTATTGCCGATCGCCAGCCACGCGCCGAGGCCGAGCGCGGTCGATTGCAGCGCCAATCTGATGAACTTGCTGATCGTTATATAGCGGCTGCCGGCGAAGCTCGCGCCGCTTTGCAGCAATATCATCGAATGCCGCTCGGCGAGATGGCGCCGAACCATCGCCCGGCGCATCCCCAGCGCGCGGACGTTTTCGGCGCCTGCCAGCACCTGTTCCTGGCTGGCATAGGCGCGCGCCGCCGCCTCGCTGGCGGAATGCAAGGGCTCGCTGGTTGCCCCGTGATTCCTGACCGCGACGAACACCAGGATCAGGGCGCCGGCGAGGACGAAGCCGCCGATCAGCGGATGGATCAGGAAACAGACCAGGATGTAGATCGGCGACCAGGGCGCATCGCACAGCGCGACAATGGCCGGCCCGGTCAGGGCCTGGCGAAGCGTATCGAATTCGCGCATCGACTGGCGCGCGACGGCGTCCAGGGTGCGGTCGCGCCGCGCCAGCGACGTGTCGAGCAGGACTCCGGCCAGCTGACGATCCAGCCTGATCGACGCGCGGACCAGCAACCGCGACCGGACAAAATCCAGCAGCGCCAGCGTCGCCAGGCCGAACAGCAGCACGACGGTGATGAAGAGCAAGGTGACGTTGCCGCGCGTCGGGATGACCCGATCGTAGATCTGCAGCATGTACAGCATGGGAACCAGGAACAGCAGGTTCAGCAGCGCGCTGAACACCGCCACGGCGATGAAGTGACGGCGGCACGTCTGAAGCGCGCTCGCGACAAGGTCAGAGGGCGGCGAGATTTTCGGCATTGGTTTGGTTAAGCCCCCTTACTGTCCGACTCCGCGGAGTCAGCCCTCGCCCGCCGCGGTAACTACTTGAATTTTGAGGGGTTGGACAAGAGCTGTTGAATTATGGTTAACGAAAGTTAATTAACAGACATTAAAAACGGTGCTACTCCCCGCCTCCGTTGCACGAGTCGCGAACGCTCTGTGAACAAACGGATTTTGCTCAAAACGCAGAAATCGCGACGTGAAGCGAGGCGCGTTCAACCGGATGGTGGCCTCGCCTGATTAGGGGAGAAGTACCATGGCGGAAGTGTTTGTAGGTCCCGACATCACGGGCGATGGCGTTGCTGATGCCGATATCACTCCTTCGGGATCCTTCGTAAATATCGGCGGTGTCCTTTTCACCGACGCCGCGAACACCGGCTCGGGCACCGGCAACTACAACACCTTCCTGGCGATCTCGAACAATAGCGGGATCGAGCAAGGCTTCAATTCCGACGATACGCCTCCGATCGACGCTTCAAACAAGGATATCGACCAGGCCAAGACGCACACGGTCAAGCTGTCGGACCTGGTGGTCGTCACCGTCAATGGCGTCCAATATTATGAATTCCGCGTCGATCTGAACGAGGCCAATTCCGATCCCAACGCGCAAATCTCGCTCGACCAGTTCAAGCTCTATTCTTCCGCGAACGGCGGCATCAACGACACGACCACGCTGTTCTCGCAGAACCTGATCTACGACATGGACGCAGGCGGCAACAAATCCGTCCTGCTGAGCGACGCTGAGTCCAGCGGCAGCGGCAACGACGATTATTCGGTCCTGGTGCCGATCACGGCATTCGCCGGACTGAATCCGACCGAGACCTACGTCTATCTGTTCACGCAAATGGGCGCCGCCGGCACCGCCTGGCGCGGGACTGCCACGTTCGAAGAATGGAATCTCCAGAACGGCGTGACCCTAACCGGCACCAAATTCGAGGATGCGAACAATAACGGCATAAAGGACGTGGGCGAAGGCCCAATCGCGGGCGTCACCATCTTCATCGACGCCAACAAGAATGGAATCTTCGACGCGGGTGAGCGTTCGACGCTGACCGACGCCAATGGCAATTACACCTTCCACGGCGTCGCCACCGGTCAGGAAGTCTGGATCGATGAGGTCGTACCCGACGGCGCGACCCAGACCACCGGCACCCACGAGGTGGTTACGATCTCCAGCACCGCGACGCCGGGCTCGACGGTTGTTGTCGACCCAATTGGCAACTTCGTTCCGAGCCCTGAAATCAGCATCACCAAGTCCGCTTCGGTCCCCGGCGACTGCGCCGACACGGTCGGCGAGCTCATCACCTACACCATCGTCCTGGACAACACTGGCAACGTTGCGCTCGACACGGTCGTCCTGACTGACGCGTTCGAGGGTGGTTCCGAGGTCACGCTGACGGTCACCGGCGACACCAACCTCAACGGCACGCTCGACGTCGGCGAGGTGTGGCGCTCCGGCGATACCGGCAACGACGGCGTCATGGGCGTCAACGAAACCTGGACCTACACCTATGTCCGGGCGGTCACGCAGGAACAGATCGATAGCGATGGCGGCGGCGACGGCACGCTCGACGATGTTGCGACAGCCAACGCCGAGCAGGTCAACTCCAATGTGGCGGCCGACGAAGTTTCCGACGACGCCACGGTCGATGTCTGTCAGGACCCGGCGCTCGGGATTGAGAAGTCGGCGACGGTCGATGGCGACTGCGCCGATACGGTCGGCGAGAAGGTCAACTACACCATTCTGGTGAGCAACGAAGGCAACGTTGGTCTCGAGACTGTGGTGGTGACCGACGACTTCGCGGATGTCGGCAGCCTCGACAACGATGCCCACGATGACGGCGTGATCGATGGCGACACTGACAATGACGGCATCCTCGATGTCGGCGAGACCTGGACCTACACCGCGTTCCACACGGTGACCCAGGACGACATCGACAACAACGGCAACTATGACAGCGACGCGGACGGCATCAACGACGTGCTGCGCAACGTCGCCACCGCCAATGCCGATGCGGTCACCAGCGGCGAGGCCGCCCAGGAGGTCACCGACGACGCCACGGTCGATGTCTGTCAGGACCCGGCGCTCGGCATCGAGAAGTCGGCGACGGTCGATGGCGACTGCGCCGATACGGTCGGCGAGAAGGTCAACTACACCATTCTGGTGAGCAACGAAGGCAACGTTGGTCTCGAGAATGTGGTGGTGACCGACGACTTCGCGGATGTCGGCAGCCTCGACAACGATGCCGACGATGA
>DASWTR010000250.1:0-3769 GCA_036402035.1 Sphingomicrobium sp. | reverse complement strand
GTCGGGGCGTTGCTGGCGGCCGAATATGGCGATCAGTGGGTCGGCAAGCCGGAGAGCGAATGGCTCGACCTGTTCAAGCAAAGGACGGTCGCGGCGATGCTCGACCTGATCCGCCACGACCTCGGCCTGCTCGGCATCCATCACGACATCTTCGCTTCGGAGGCCGAGCTGCAGGCTTCGGGCATGGTCGAGGAGGCGATGGGCAATCTCCACGCCAAGGGGCTGGTCTATCAGGGCCAGCTGGAGCGGCCGAAGAGCCTCGATCCCCTCGACGAATGGGAGCCGGTCGAGCTCACGCTGTTCAAGTCGAGCGAGTTCGGCGACGACCAGGACCGGCCGATGCGAAAGTCGGACGGGTCATGGACCTATTTCGGCGCCGACGCGGCCTATCACCTGAAGAAGGCGGAAGGCGCCGACCATCTGGTCAACATTTGGGGCGCCGACCATGCCGGTACGGTCAAGCGGGTGCAGGCGGCGGTCAAGGCGCTGACTGACGGGCGCGTCGACCTCGACGTCAAGATCATCCAGATGGTCAAGCTGCTGCGCGCCGGCGAGCCGATCAAGATGTCGAAGCGCGCCGGCAACTTCGTCACCCTGGCCGATGTGGTTCGCGAGGTGGGCAAGGACGTGGTCCGCTTCATGATGCTGACCAAGCGGACGGATTCGATGCTCGACTTCGATTTCGCCAAGGTGGTCGAGGCGTCGAAGGACAATCCGGTCTTCTATGTCCAATATGCCCATGCCCGGATCAGCTCGTTGCAGCGTAAAGCAGCGGACGCCGGCGTGTCGTTAGCGGACCAGGCGGACCTCTCGCTGCTCGACGGCGAAGAATTGACGCTGGTGAAGCTCGCCGCCCAGTATCCGCGGGTGGTCGAGGGCGCGGCGCTGGCCCATGAGCCGCATCGCGTCGCTTTTTATCTCTATGACTTGGCGGCCGCTCTTCATGCGCTTTGGAACCGCGGCAACGACGATCCGGAACGCCGCTTTCTCCTTGAAAATAATCCACAACTTTCTCGTTCGCGGCTGGAACTGGCCCGCGGGATCGGGCAGGTTATCAGGAACGGCCTGGGGCTGATGGGCGTGGAGGCCGCCGAGGAGATGCGCTGATGGCGGATGCGGGGGTGGTGCGGGATCCGGGACGTCTGCCCTGGCTCGAGCCCTATCGCGCGCCGCCGCGCAAGGCATCCAACCGGCGCGCTGGCGTCACCGCGGCGATCGGCGCGGTCGGGCTGGCCGCTGTGATCGTGCTGCTGACGCGCGACATGATCCCGGTTCCCGCCGCCGAGACCGAAGCGCCGCAGGCCAGCGTGGTGCTGCCGGCACCGGTCGATCTGCAACCCGAAATCGTCCTGCCGCCGCTGGAAAGCCACGAGGCTCCGGCCCAGATCGAGCAGGCCGAGCCGGCCCGGCTGGTTCGGCCGGCCAGGCAGGTCCGTCGCAACATCAAGACGGTGCCTACCAGCGTCGCCTATCGCGAAGTGGTGCGGCACCAGTCGGGCGAGGCGGACGAGCCGGCCGGCGAAGTGTCCGAAGCCGCCAGCGCCATCGCGGCCCTGCCGCTGCCGCCCGATCCGCCGCGACCGGCGGTCAACCCTTCGGCCCAGGTGGTGCGCGGCAAGACCGTGCAGCTGGGCGTCTATCTGACCGCCGGGCAGGCCGAGGCCGCGTGGCAGAAGGCGGTCCGTGACTATACCTTCCTTGTGACGATGCCGAAGAACATCCAGCCGATCACGATCCGGTCCAAGCGATTCTACCGGTTGCAGCTCGGGACTCCGTCGAAGAAGCATGCGCGGCAGCTGTGCGCCAATTTGAAGACCACAGGTCGCGCCTGCACTGTGGCCTGATCCTCTTCGAATTTGTTCGCGAGGAATTTTTGCGTCTCCCCCTCCCATCCACGCGAAAGCGCTTTAGGATAGGCGCGACCTGAGGGGAGACGGTGAATCCATGAGCGACGCACGCGGCTATGACAGCGAGTCATTGCCCTGGCTGGAGGCGGTCGAGAATGAGGACGGGCCACGCGCAATTTCAGCGCGCAAGATGCTAGTCGGACTCATGCTCGTCCTGCTCGCCGGCGCAGTCGTCGCCGGGACGATGTTCTGGCTCGGCCGGCGGGATCCGGCGCCGGGCGGCGCGATCGAGCTGATCCGGGCCGAGCCCGGTCCGTACAAGGTCAAGCCGACCGATCCCGGCGGGCTCGACGTCGCGGGTGACAGCGAGACGGCTTATTCAACCAGCGCCGGCGAGGATCCGGACGCCGCGCTTGACGTTCGCAAATTGCCCCAGGAGATGACCCCGCTGCCGGTCGATACTCCACAGACGACCCCGCCCAAGAAAATTCCGCCGAACGAGACCAAGGAACCGGCGCCCGACGACGGGCCGGCTCCGGCTGCGTCGTCAGGGCCGACGATCCAGCTTGGCGCCTATGCCTCGACGGTTAAGGCCGAAACTGCCTGGAAGCTGCTGTCAGGGCGTTTCCCCGAGGTCGCCGCGCTGAACAAGCTGATCGTTACCGCCAATGTCGGCGGCAAGTCGGTCATCCGCCTGCGCGCTTCGGGCTCGTCCGACCAGACGCGCGCCGCCTGCGCCGCGCTGAGGGCTGCGGGCGAGAGCTGCCTGGTGGTCAACTGATGCAGGCTGCGATCTATGGGCTGGCCGGCCCCGAGCTGACGGCGGATGAGCGCAGCTTCTTCCGAGATGCAAAGCCGGCAGGCTATATTCTGTTTCGGCGAAATATTGAGTCGCGGCAACAGTTGCGGGCGTTGACGGACGCAATCCGCGACCTGGAAGGCCATGACGAAGTGCCGATCCTGATCGACCAGGAAGGCGGCCGAGTGGCGCGGATGCGGCCGCCCGAATGGCCGGCCTTTCCAAGCGGGGAGGCGTTCGACCAGCTTTACCAATTGGCGCCGTCGAGCGCGATCGAGGCGGCGCGGGTCAATGCGCGGGCGCTCGGCCTGATGCTGCACGAGGTCGGGGTCAACGTCGACTGCCTGCCGATGCTCGATGTTCGCCAGCCAGGCGCGACCGACATTGTCGGCGACCGCGCTCTGGGGGCGGAGCCGATGCAGGTCGCCTCGCTCGGCAAGGCGATTCTCGACGGACTGCGCAGCGCGGGCACGCTCGGCGTGATCAAGCATATTCCCGGCCACGGCCGGGCGATGGTCGATAGTCATCATGAGCTGCCGGTGGTCGATGCAAGCGAAGACGAGCTGACGATCGACCTCGAGCCGTTCGAGCGGCTGCGGGACGCGCCGATGGGGATGACCAGCCATCTGCTCTACACGACCTGGGATGCCGAGCGGCCCGCGTCGCAGTCGCCGGTTGTGATCCACGACATCATCCGCCAGCGGATCGGCTTCGACGGCTTCCTGATGAGCGACGACATCGACATGGGGGCGCTCGCCGGCGACCATGGCGAGCGCGCCAGTGCCTGCATCGCCGCGGGGTGTGACGTGGTGCTGCAGTGTAATGGCAAGATGGAGCATATGGTGTCGGTTGCGGCGGCAGTCGGCGAACTGTCGCCCGAGGGAGAGGCCCGGCTGGCGCGGGCGATGGCGATGCGTTTCACGCCCGACGACGAAATGGATTTCGCCGAGGCGGTGGCGAAGCGCGATGCGCTGCTGGCACTGGTTTACTCCAATCACGTCATCCCAGCGAAAGCTGGGATCTTAATTTCTGACGAAGATGCCAGCTTTCGCTGGCATGACGGTGGAAGGGGTCGCCCGAAGACGCTACCCTCCCGAATCATGGGGGACGAAGAGCTGTTCAT
>DASWTR010000249.1:0-2008 GCA_036402035.1 Sphingomicrobium sp. | reverse complement strand
CTCGATGAACTCATAGCGCAGCGCGATCTTGCCATTCACCGTATTCCCGAAATCGGAATAATGCTCGAACCGGCCGGCTACCGTGGCGGTGAAATTCTCGAACAATTCGCCGTCGAGCTCGGCATAGGCCGACCAGCTGTGACGGCTTTCGTCCGTTTTGGCCGAGGGCGGGATGCCCGGGAAGCCCTGCGCGCCGGCCGGAGCCACGCGGCCCGGGAAGCTGCAAACGCCGTTGCCCGCGTTGAACACGCCACCTTCCGTCGCGCAGTTGCCGGCGGTGGTCACGAACGAGGCGCGGAAGAACGGGCCGATCGCGTAGCTTTGCAGCTCGCCCGGCGTAATCTCGAAATTCTCGTGGCGATATTCGGCGCCGACCGCGAACGATAACGGCCCGGCCAGGCCGACATCGAACTGGCGCGAGACGTCGAGGTTGGCGAGCCATTGGCCGAACTCCAGGCCGCCGGCGTCGAAGGTGCTCTGACTATCCGGGCCGAACGAGGTGTTGAGCGAATCCCTGACGGTGTAGAAGAACTCGTTATGCCCATAGCCGAGCGAAAGGTCGGTCTTCCAACCGGACAGCTCGCCCTTGATCCCGACTGTTCCCGCCCAATCCTTGAGGTCGGTATCGATCAGTGGCAGGAATCCATCCGGCGTCAGGCCGACGAAATTGGCGTTGGTCAACGAATCGTCCGGATCAATCGCCGAAAAGTCGCGGTTCGCGACGGCATTGGCGTTGCGGTAGTTGGCCGCGCTGAGGCCGTCCCGCTTGCCGTAGGAACCGAAGGCATAAAACTCGAAATCGGCGCCGACCGGCATGCCGGCATTGACGAAGAAGTTGTAATCCTCGGTCGCGGCATCGCCGAATTTGAAGTTGAGCCGGTCGAAGGTCAGCTCGCGCGGGTCGAAGGTCGTGTCGGTCGGCCGGACATAGTTGGGCCGGATATCGTAGGCGGCCCGGTTGGTCGCGTTGCGATCGCGATACTCCGCCGTCAAATTGACGAACCCGGCGCCGACCGGAAGGCCGAGGTTGGCGGCCAGTGTCGTCACCGCCCCGTCGCGCGCCTTGCGCTCCCCGCTGGTGTTGACCAGGAAAATGCGATTGTCGGTGGGATCGAGGAGCGGCTGGCCGCTGCCGTTGGTCTGGAGGCTGTCGACGTCGGCCACTCCGTCGATCGTCGTAATATATTTGCCGTAGCTCGCCTGCGCCCGCCCGCCATGATCGGCGCGCTTGAGCTGGATATTGATCACCCCCGCGATGGCATCGGACCCATATTGGGAAGAGGCTCCGTCGCGCAGCACCTCGATCCGCTCGATCGCCAGCGTCGGGATCAGGTTCATGTCCACCGCCGCGCTGCCGCGGCCGATCGTGCCGTTGATGTTGAGCAGCGCCGAGACGTGCCGGCGCTTGCCGTTGACCAATACCAGCGTCTGGTCGGGGCTGAGGCCGCGCAGCGTCGCCGGACGAAGCACGTCGGTGCCGTCAGCAATCGACGGCTGCGGGAAGTTGAACGACGGGACCAGCTGGTTGAGGACCTTGTTGGTTTCGGTCAGGCCGGTATTGGTCAGAGCTTCCCCGCCGATAACGTCGATCGGCACGTTGGAGTCGGCGACCGTGCGGTCGGACCGCCGCGTGCCGGTGACGATGATGACCCGTTCATCCGGCTGCTCCGCCCCCGCGGCAGCAGGCTGGTCCGCCGGCGCCGGGGCGTCCTGGGCGGCCGTGGCCGCGGAAGCAAATGCGATCGAGCTGAAGGACAGCAGCAGCAAGCTGCGGACGGCGGTTCCGGTCATCAGTACCCCCATATTCGTGGCCAGCGGCCTGGTAACCGGGCAGGATGGGTCAAATTGCCCGTCAGGCAAGGGGGCGGAGGCAGATTGAGTTGCGAATTGGCACGGTTAGTTGTGTGCCCGCAACAGTCGCCTGCGTGGTTGACAGAATCGTCCTCACCCCATAGGCGGCTCGCTTTCCCGCGTGGGGGCTTGCTCTTGCGGCGTTTTTCCTTGCGCG
>DASWTR010000248.1:0-4562 GCA_036402035.1 Sphingomicrobium sp. | reverse complement strand
GCTTTGTCGAGCGAATAATAAGCGTATCGCTTTCCTCCGGCCTCCAGCGTCGAGCGGGTGTTCAAACTATCCTGGCCGGTCGGGATCATTCGTCTTGCCTCTTGGGAATCGCGTCGATGTGAGGGCCGACCGCGGGCGCGGGCAGCGGTTGGCCGCGCCCCTAGCAAGAATGGGCGGTCAAGACAAAGGCTCCGGCGCTAGAGCCAGCCGCTCCTGCGCGCGAGCCAGTAAGGCACCACGGCACTGACCAGGATGAGCCCCAGCGCCAAGGGATAGCCGAGCAGCCATTTGAGCTCCGGCATATGCTCGAAATTCATGCCGTAGATGCCGGCGATGAGGGTCGGCGGCATCAGCACGACAGCGAATACCGAGAAGACCTTCATCACGAAATTCTGCTCGAGCGTGATGAGGCCGAGCGAGGCGTTGAGCAGGAAGCTCAGGTTGCTCGACAGGAAGTCATTGTGATCGAGCAGCGCCTTGGTGTCGTCCGCCAGGCTCTCGACCGCCGCGAACTGCTCCGACTCACGGCAGATTTTCGACGTAACCAGGAAGCTCAGCATCCGGGCGGTGCTGAGCGCGGATTCCCTTAGCTCGGCCAGCAGCCGCTGGACCTGCCCGATGCGAAGCAGCAGCGCCTCCAGCCGAAGCTCGGTCTTGCGGTCGGCGACCTGCGCCCGCGAGCGGTGCTCGAACACCCGGGACGACAGGGTTTCAATGTCTCGCGCGGTCGCTTCCAGCTCGTCGGCCAGCCGGTCGACGATCGCATCGAGCAGCCGGACCAGGATCGCCACCGAATCCTGCGCCAGATCTGGTTCGGCACAGAGATGGTCGATGAACTTGATGAACGGCTGCGGGTCGACGTAGCGGACCGTGACGAGCAGCTTACCCGACAGGATGAAGCCGATCGGGTCGGTGTCGGGCTTTCCCCTCGTGATGCCGTGGATGACCGACGCGGTCATGAATAGCGCGCCGTGCCGGGCGTAGAGCCGGCTCGACGGTTCGATCTCGGTCATCTCCTCGCGGGTCGGGATGTTCTGGCCCAGCGCCTGCTCGGCCAGTTTCTCCTCCTCCCGCGTCGGGTTGAGCAGGTCGATCCACTTCACGCCCTTCGGGATCGCCTTCAGCGTTTCGGTGTCGGCCGGAACGGGAAGGCAGTCAGGTCCAAACAGTCGGATCATGGCGGCGTTGGTGCGCCAGCGATGCCCGCTTGGCAAGCCGCGCGGCGATGCTAGTCATGGCTCATGACGGCTTTCGCGCGGCCGAAGCCGCTCCTCATTTTCCTTGGCCTGCTGGCGGCCAGCGTCGCTATCCTGTGGGTAATGGGCCGGCCGCCGATCTGCACCTGCGGCACGGTCGAGCTATGGGGCGAGGTCGGGCCGAAGCAGAGCCAGATGCTGGCCGACTGGTACAGTCCAAGCCACATCATCCACGGCTTCCTGTTCTACGCGTTGCTCCGATGGCTGTGGCCGCGTGGCCCGGTGGAGCATCGCTTCGCCCTGGCGCTGATCATCGAGGCGGCGTGGGAGATCGCCGAGAATACGCCGATGATGATCGACCGCTATCGGGATGCGACCATTGCGCTTGGCTATTCGGGGGACTCGATTCTCAATTCGGCCAGCGACATCGCGATGATGGCGCTCGGCTTCCTTGCTGCGAGACGGCTGCCGGTCTGGGCGAGCGTAGCCATCGTGCTGGTGCTGGAGCTGATCCCGCTGATTGCCATTCGCGACAATCTGGCGCTCAACATCATCATGCTGGTGGCGCCGAGCGACACCATCCTCAGCTGGCAGTCAGGCGCCTAGAGCTTCTGCAGCGCGGCGAGATTCTTCTCGCACACCGGCGCCGCGAACCGCGCCACCGGCCGCAGCGTCGGGCTGTCGCCGCCGGCTTCGAACGCACGGTGGGCCGCGGCGGCTTCCCGCAGCACGCGCGACAGTTGGCCCTTGTATGTCGCATCGAAGTCGGAGCTGATCGCAAGCCGCTCCAGCATCGCCTGATGCTCCGGCAAGGGCCGCGCCGACGGCAGCAAATCGACGCGCCGGCCGGCAAAGCTCAACTGCGCGCCGATCCCGGTCTGGTCCATCACGACCTGGGCAGCGAACCTCTTCATCTTGGCGGTCGAGCCCCGTGCCTCGGCCATGCGTGACGCCTGCACCGCGAACAAGGCACTGGAGGCGGCGAACGCCATATAGCTTTCCGGGTCGAGCGCAGCCGGACGAGCCACGGGCGGCGCGACCACCGGCGGCGGCGGAGCCTTCTTGGGCGCGCAACCGGCCAGCAGCGCGGCCGTGATCACCGCGCCCCACCCGCCGACGCGGATCAGCCGGTTAGCGGCCAAGCATTTTCTCCGGCTTCACCACCCGATCGAACGTCTCTTCGTCGACCAAGCCCAGCTCCAGCCCCGCTTCCTTCAAGGTCAGTCCTTTCTTGTGCGCATGCTTGGCGATGCTCGCGGCATTGTCATAACCGATTTCGGGCGCCAGCGCAGTCACCAGCATCAGCGAGCGGTTCATCAGGTCGGCGATATGGCTTTCGTCCGGTTCCAGCCCGTCGAGCGTCCGCTCGGTGAAGCTCAGCATTCCGGTCGACAGAAGGTTGATCGAGCGGATGACATTAGCGCCGATCAGCGGCTTGAACACGTTCAGTTCCATATGGCCCTGGAGGCCGCCGACGGTGACCGCGACATGGTTGCCCATCACCTGGGCGGCGACCATGGTCAGCATCTCGCACTGGGTCGGGTTGACCTTGCCCGGCATGATCGAGCTGCCCGGCTCATTCTCCGGCAGCTTGAGCTCGCCCAGCCCGCAGCGCGGGCCGGAGCCGAGCAGGCGAATGTCGTTGGCGATCCTCGACAGGCTGACGGCGATGGTGTTGAGCACCCCGGACCGCTCCACCAGCGTGTCGTGCGCGGCGAGCTCGGCGAATTTATTGGGTGCCGAGGTGAATGGCAGCTGGGTGAGGTTGGCGACTTCCTTGGCGAAGGCCTCGGCAAAGCCTTTCGGCGCGTTGAGGCCGGTGCCGACCGCGGTGCCGCCCTGCGCCAGCCGCATCACCCGCGGCAATACGTCTTCGACCCGGGCGATATTGTCCTCGATCATGGCCGCATAGCCGGAGAATTCCTGGCCCAGCGTCAACGGTGTCGCGTCCTGCAGATGAGTGCGGCCGATCTTGACGATCGAGTCCCAGCGGCTGGCCTGATCGGACAGGCGCTCATGGATTGCCTCCAGCGCCGGAAGCAGCTTGCGGCGGACGGCAATGCCGGCGGCGATATGCATCGCGGTCGGGAAACTGTCGTTCGACGACTGGCCCTGGTTGACATGGTCGTTGGGGTGGACCGGCTCCTTGCCGCCGCGGTTGCCGGTCAGCTTTTCATTGGCTCGCCCGGCGATCACCTCGTTGGCGTTCATGTTGGACTGGGTGCCCGATCCGGTCTGCCAGATGACCAGCGGGAACTGGCTATCGAGGTCGCCGCGCGCCACCTCGCCTGCTGCCGCCTGGATCGCCTCGGCAATCTCGGGACCGAGCCCGCCTGCCCGCGCATTCACGCGCGCCGCCGCCTGCTTCACATAGCCCAGCGCATGGACGATCTCGGCCGGCATCCGCTCGCGCTCGCCGAACGGGAAATTGGCGATCGACCGTTCGGTCTGCGCGCCCCAATAGCTGTCGCCTGGGACTTCGATCGGTCCAAAACTGTCGGTTTCAGTGCGGGTATGGGTGACCATCTTCTTCCTATTTCGTCATGCTGAACTTGTTTCAGCATCCATTCCTGAGATGGGCGGTGCGCTGCACGAAAATGGGTCCTGAAACAAGTTCAGGACGACGTTCCACCGCGGTTGGCCGTCACTTCTTCTTCGTAAAATCGACGCTGACGACGTTGGAGCCGTCTTCGGCCGGAGCGATCTCCGGCACGTCATTCTCGGCCTCGTCATGCTCCTCGTGGCCGTCGGGGGCGTTGGCCTGGAACTTGAGGCTGAAATCGACCGCCGGATCGACGAAATCGGTGATCGCGGCAAACGGCACGACCAGCGTCGATGGGACGCCGCCGAAGCTGAGACCGACCGAAAATTCCTGGTCGGCAACCTTCAGATCCCAGAATCGATGTTGAATGACGATCGTCATCTCGTCGGGGAAGCGCTCCGACAAATGCTTGGGGATCGACACGCCCGGCATGCGCGTCTTGAAGGTAATGTAGAAATGGTGCCCGCCCGGAAGCCCGCCGGTCTGCTCTACCTCACGCAGCACCCGCCCGACCACATCGCGGAGCGCCTCCTGCACGATCTCGTCGTACGGAATCAGGGACTCAGGGGTTTCCTCACTCATCGCTTTTCGTGGTAGCGAGCGAAGCCAACCGGTCAAGCGAAGAGAAACCGATCCATGCCCATCGATTCCAAACAGCCCTATGACGATCAGAATATCTTCGCGAAGATCCTGCGCGGCGAGATTCCCAACAAGACGGTGGCGGAGACCGAGCACAGCCTGGCCTTCCACGATATCAACCCGCTCGCGCCGATCCATGTGCTGGTCATCCCCAAGGGCTCCTATGTCAGCTGGGACGACTTCAC
>DASWTR010000247.1:0-4248 GCA_036402035.1 Sphingomicrobium sp. | reverse complement strand
AGCCTTCGACTGTCCGTTCCCATCTGAAGTCCGTGTTCCGCAAAGTCGGCGTAAATAGACAGCAGGATCTGGTGCAACTCGTGGCCAAACTCTCATCTTCCCCCGCGTTGCCTTAGTATTTCATTGTTTCTTGATTGCCCTATGTTAATTTAGCTGCTTGTTGCGTTGGTGGGGGCCGGACATGAGAGAGCCAGGGCACGTCAAGCGCGCGCCGCGCGTCGATACGCATTTTCCTGCGTCGCTGACCGACAGCGACGGGCACAGGGTGCCGGTGGTGGTGCTCGACATCAGCCGTGAGGGTTGCCGGCTGGAGACCGACGGTTCCCTGAAGATCGGTGAGAAAATCGAGCTTCAGGTCCCCAAATATGGCAACTTCCCCGCCCAGGTTCGCTGGGCAGTAGGCAATGAGGCCGGCGCGGTGTTCCTCGAGCCGGTATTCCTTCCCTAGCCGAGCTGCCGTTCGACCAGCCGCTCGAACTCTTCGCCCTTCGGAAACCCGGCCGCTTCCCAGGCATCCTCGATCCGGCGCAGGGTTCGGGCGATTTCCGGCCCTTCGGGAATACCGCGGGCCATCAGCTGGCTGCCGCCGATCGGCAGCCGCGGCGGCGTCCATTCGGTAAGGCCAGCGGCATCCGAGGGCCGGTCCGCCAGCAGTAGACGGTCCACGGCGCTCTCCGTGCCGACGCGGTAGGCCAATGCCTGCGGATTGAGGCCGAGCGAGCCATCGGCGGCGCTTACCAGCCGCTTCTTCGCCTTGTTCGACAGCTTGAGGCGCCCCGCGACGCGGGAGGCCGTTTCCGGGTCGGTGGGCAGGAGGGCAGCCAGGCGACGCAACGGGTCCGGGCTAACGCCGGCGTTCCGCTCGGCTTTCACCAAGGAGGCCAAGCGGGCGCCGTCAACGATCTCCGGAATGACCGGTTCGAAGATGCCGCGATGCTGCATCAGGCGGACGGTCGCGGTGGGGTCGTCGAGGGCCAGCAGCTTGAGCAGCTCGTCGGCGATGCGTTCGCGCGATAGCGCCATGAGGTCGTTGGCGCGCTGGATGCAAGCCTTCAGCGCATCGGCGTCCGGGTCGCCATGGCCGTATCGAGCGTGGAAGCGGAAGTAGCGGAGGATGCGAAGATGGTCCTCGGCGATGCGCTGCAGAGGCTCGCCGATGAAGCGCACGGTCCGCGTCTCCAGATCGTCGAGACCGCCAAAATAATCGTGTAACTCACCGCTATACGGGTCCGCGTAGAGCGCGTTGATCGTGAAGTCGCGCCGACCCGCGTCCTGCTTCCAGTCCTCGGTGAAGGCCACGGTGGCGCGCCGGCCGTCGGTCGACACGTCGGCCCGCAGCGTGGTCACCTCAACCACGGTCCCCGAGGAAACGGCCGTTATGGTGCCATGCTCGATGCCGGTCGGAACGGCCTTGATCCCGGCTGCTTCGAGGCGCGCGATCACCTCCTCCGGGCGGAGGGTGGTCGCGAGGTCGAGGTCGTCGTGCGGCACTTTGAGCAACAGGTCGCGCACCGCGCCGCCGACAAAGCGCGCCGTGCCCTGCTTCGCGTCAAGCGCCTTCAGCAGCCGCTTGATGCCCTGGCGGCCAAGGAAGATTTGCGGATCGAGCCTCACGCCAGCCGCCGCGAAAGATTGACGAGCATCGCCGCGGTCGCGCCCCAGATCTGGCGGCCGTTCCAGTCGATCTGATAATAATGCCGGGTGCGGCCTCGATATTCGGCGGACATTTGCCGCTGGTTGGCGGGATCGAGCACAAAATCAAGCGGGGCCTCGAACCAATCGGCGACTTCCGCCGGATTGGGAATAAGCTCCAGATCCGGCGGGATCAGCCCAACCACCGGCGATACCCAGTATCCGGTGACCGTCACATAGGGATCGGCCTCGCCCAGCAGCCGAACCAAAGCGGGGTTCAGGCCCAGCTCCTCCTGCGCCTCGCGCAGTGCCGCGGATACTGCATCCTCCCCTTCGTCGATCCGGCCGCCGGGAAAGGCGATCTGGCCGGCGTGGGTCCGCATATCATCGCGCCGCTGAGTCAGGATCAGCCCCGGTTCGGGCCGGTCGGTAATTGCGACCAGCACGGCGGCTTCGCGATGCTCGCCGTCATGGCCTTCCACCAGATCGCCAGGCAAAAGCCCGTGCGGAGGCTCGGTGGCGAGCGCCAGGGTGATCCGTTCAACCAGGCTCATGGCAGCAGTGAGAAGAAGGCGCCGTTCGACCAGATGCCGGGCGGGTCGTTAGCTTCGGCCAGCGCGATTTCGGCCAACTCATAATAGAGCGACCTGGCGAGCTCCGCCTCCAGCCCGAATCGCACCGCGACGCGAGGGGAGGGGCCATCCTCCGTTTCCAGGATCGAAAGCGGATGATCCGGCCCGACGATCAGCCCGTCGCCGCTGTCCAGCGTCAGCCCGATCCGGCGATCCTCGCCTTCGCCGGCCATGGTCATCTGGGTCGCGCGGAAGGCGGTCGCCTCGACGTCGATCGTCAGCTTCTCGACCGGCGTGACGAGAACATGACTGCCGTCCTGCTCACGCCGCAGCACCGTGGAGAACAGCCGGACCATTGCCGGCCGGGCGATCGGCCGCCCCTCATGAAACCAGCTTCCGTCGCGGGCGATGCGCATGCCGGAATGACCGCAATGCGGCGGGTTCCAGCGGTCGACTGGCGGCGGCCCGCCGCGCTCGCCAATTGCTTCGGCCAGGGCGGCGAGGCTCATTCCCGCGGCTTCGATCGGAGGACGGCGCTCAGGCATCGGCCGCGCTGTAGGCGAGGGCGCGGCGGGATGGTAGGGGGCGGGGCATGAGTAGCAGAACGGCCATTGTCACCGGGGGCGGCAAGCGCGTCGGCGAGGCCATCGTTCGCGCCTTGCTCGAGGATGGCTGGGCGGTGATCGCTCATGTGCATCGTGATGCCGACGCCGTTCCGGACGGTGCAACCAAGGCGGTCGCCGACCTCGCCGAGCCCGACTGCGCCGAGCGGATATTCGCCGCCGTGGAAGGCCATCCGCCGGTCCGGTTGCTGGTCAACAATGCGGCGCGGTTCGCGTTCGACGCCCTTGGCGAAGTCAGCACGACCGAGTTCGACGCGCATATGAAGGTGAATGCCCGCGCGCCGCTGCTGCTGATCAACGAGCTCGCCCGGCGGCACGGCGGAGGGGATGCGCTGGCGGTCAATCTGCTCGATGCAAAGCTTGCTTCGCCCAATCCGGATTTCCTTAGCTACACCCTGTCGAAATATGCGCTGGCGGGACTAACCGAAGTGGCGGCGCGAGCGCTTGCCCCGAAGGGGATTCGGGTCAACGCCATCGCGCCGGCCTTGATGCTCCCGTCGGGCGACCAAGACGACGCGAATTTCGGGGCGGTTCACGCGCTCAATCCGTTGCGGCGGGGGATCGATGTCAGCGACGTGCTCGCCGCGCTTCGCTATTTGATCGATTCGACCGGGGTGACCGGCGAGACGCTGGTGCTGGATGGCGGCCAACGGTTCATGGCGCTGCCCAGGGACGTTCAATTCCTGTCGCCATCACCCGAGAGCCAAATGGAGGCCGAATGATGATGCCGGACGTCAAGTTGCACGGCATGGTTCCAGACCATCTCAAGGTTCGCCAGAGCCGCATCCTGCTCGATTCGCTCGAGGTCATGACGGACATCGGCTTTCACGAGTTCGAGGTCGGCACACCCCAGCGTTTGCTGATCACGGTCGAGCTCTGGCTTGAGGATCTCGACCCGCCGGAGGACGAAAATCACGAGTCCGCCTGGAATTACGACTATCTTCGAAGCGAGGTGGTGCGGATCGCCCAGCAGCGCCGTTACAATCTCCAGGAAACGCTAGTTCATGCGATTTTTCAAAGGGTTGCGGCCTATCGCGGAGTGAAGGCGCTGCGCGTGAAGAGCGTCAAGCCGGATATTTACCCTGATGCCAAGGGGGTGGGTGTCGAGATTGCTTCGTTCATCGAAGATTGCCCCAATCCGTAAGGGAATGGCACGCCCTGCGCCACGAAATCGCGCCGACCTTGCCGCAATCGGAACAAATTTCGTTGCGCAGCCATTTTCGCTTCATTAAGGGTGGCGCGTATCTGCCGATGATACAGTAGTACATTGGCGGTTTCACGACAGCTCGGGTCGCGTCGTTCGCAAATTCCGAGAAGGTCGTGAAATCCGACCATTGAGGAGATTTGCGGCTTAATGTCCTACGCCAATCGCAAACAGATGAGCTCCAACCGCACGGCGGCGATCATCATCGTGGCGCTCA
>DASWTR010000246.1:0-20775 GCA_036402035.1 Sphingomicrobium sp. | reverse complement strand
GTCGGCGGGGTCGGCGACCTGTTCGACCATCTGACCGGGCAGGACGTAGTCAGCTTCACCGGCTCGGCGTCGACCGCACTCAAGCTGCGGTCGCACCCGGTGGTGCAGCGCGAGAGCGTCAAGTTCGTCGCCGAGCAGGATAGCTTGAATGCTTCGCTGCTCGGCCCCGACGCCGCGCCGGGCACGCCGGAGTTCGACCTGTTCGTGAAAGAGGTCGTCAATGAGATGACGGTCAAGGCGGGGCAGAAATGCACCGCCATCCGGCGGGCGATGGCGTCTGTCGAGCATCTTGACGCGGTCGAAGCGGCGATCCGCGACCGCTTGGCGGCGACGAAGGTGGGCGACCCGCGCGACACGGAGAGCCGCATGGGCGCTCTGGTATCGACCGGGCAGCGGGACGATGTCCGGGCGCAAATCGGCAAACTGACCGCCGCCGGAGCCCGGATCGTCGCGGGTAATCCCGACGCGACGCCCGGGATCACTGGTGGTGCCTTCATGGAGCCGATCCTGCTCCGCTCGGACGATCCCTGGGCCAACGCCGCCGTGCATGACGTCGAGGCGTTCGGCCCGGTGTCGACTGTCATGCCCTACAAGGACATGGCCGACGCCATCGCGCTGGCCAACCGCGGCATGGGCAGCCTGGCGCTGTCGCTGTTCACCCATTCTCCCCAAGCGGCGCGCGAGTTTATGCAGGGAGCGGCGGCCTATCATGGCCGAATGCTGGTTCTGAACCGCGACAACGCCGCCGAGAGCACCGGCCACGGCTCGCCCCTGCCCGTGCTGGTCCACGGCGGCCCCGGCCGCGCCGGCGGCAGCGAGGAAATGGGCGGGGTGCGCGGGGTCAAGCATTACATGCAGCGCACCGCGATCCAGTCCACGCCGGCGATGATCGCGGCGATCAGCGAGCAATATATCCCAGGCGGGCCGAAGAAAGAGATCGCCCAACACCCGTTCCGCCGGCGCATGTCGGAGCTGGAGATCGGCGACACGCTGAGGACCAAATCCCGCACCGTGACGCTTGAGGACATCGAGCATTTCGCCCATTTCACGGGCGACACCTTCTACGCCCATATGGACGAGGAAGCGGCCAAGGCTTCGCCGATCTTCGAGGGCCGGGTCGCCCACGGCTATCTGATCCTGAGTTTCGCCGCGGGCCTGTTCGTCGACCCCGATCCGGGCCCCGTGCTGGCCAACACCGGCCTGGAGGACCTCCGCTTCCTCACCCCGCTCTATCCGGGGGATTCGATGCGGGTCGAGCTCACCGTGCGCTCCAAGTCGCTGAAGAGCGAGGAAACCGGCGTCGTCCGCTGGGCGGTCGAGATCTTCAATCAGAAGGACGAGTTGGTCGCGACCTATGACCTGCTGACGGAGAATGTGCCGTAGAAGAGGAACGCTGCCTTCTTGCCGTTCGTTTTGTTGGGCGATTCCGGAAGGAGGATCCCATGAAGATCAGCGAAGTAATGACGACCGAGGTCGAAAAGGTCAGTGCCGACCAGACCGCGCGCGAAGCAGCGAGTTTCATGCTCCGGGCTGACGCCGGCTCGATCCCGGTGTGCGACGGCGACAGGGTGATCGGGATGATCACCGACCGCGACATTGCGGTGCGCGGCGTCGCCGAAGGCCGCGGCCCTGACACACCCGTCAGCGAATTGATGAGCGACGGCATCGTCTGCGCGCACGAAGACGACGACGTTCAATCCGTCGCCCAGCGGATGAGCGAGGAGCAAGTCCGGAGAATGCCCGTGGTTGACGGGGAAGACCGGCTGATCGGGATTGTCAGCCTGGGCGATCTAGCGCGCGAAACCAACGGCGAAAGCGCGCATCAAGCGCTCGAGGGCGTAAGCGCGCCCGGAGGTCAGCATCAGCAGTGAATGAAAAAGGCCCGGAAACTTCCGGGCCTTTTCTTTACCTCGCCAGCGAAGCGATCGCCTGATCGACCAGCTTCTTGTCGGTCCCGGCGTCGTTACGCTCCGCAATCAGCTTTGCCGCGGCAGCAGTCGCCGCCTTCGCGGCAGTCGCCCGCAACTCATCAATCGCTGCGCGCACCTCGGCGGCGATCTTCGCCTCGGCCATCGCCTTGCGGCGCTCGACCAGCGCGGCGGCATCTTCCGACGCCTTGGCGACGATCGCTTCCGCCTCATGCTTCGCGCGCTCGACCATCGCGGCCGCTTCCTGATCTGCGGCGGCGGCCTTGGTCTCATATTCCGCCTTCAGCGCCTCGGCGTCCTTGCGCAGCGCCTCGGCTTCGGCAAGCTGCTCACGGATCGCGGCGATCTTCTTGTCGAGGCTCTTGCCGATCGCGCCTGGGACCTTCTTCCAGATCATCAGGGCGATGACGACCAGCATTGCGATCGCAACCCACATCGAAGCGTCGAGACCGAGTACGCTCGGCTCGACATGATGCTCGGCGCCGGCGGGCACTTCTGCGTGAGCGGTGGGCTCAGCCATGGGCCAGTTCCTTGGCAACGGTGGCGCGGGCGGTGTCGGCGTCGACGGTGAGGCCGGCGACGCGGCTCACCATATGCTGCGCCGCATCGGCCGCGACCGCCTCGATCTCGGCCAGCGCGGCGGCGCGGGCTTCGGCGATCTTGGCAGCCGCCTTTTCCAGCTTGGCCGCATTTGCCTTGCCCGCCTTGGCAACCGCGGCCTCGGTCGACTTAGCAGCCTGAGCCTTGGCGTCCGCGGTCAGCTTGCCCGCTTCGCCACGGCCTTTGTCGATTTCGCCGCGATAGGCTTCTTCGAGCCGATCGGCCGCCTCGCGGGCGCCCTCGGCGGCCTTGAGGTCGGCCGCGATCTTCGCGTCGCGCGCATCGACCGTCGCCTGGATCTTCGGCAGCATCCCATAACCGATGACGGTGAGGATGGCGCCAAAGAAGACCAGCAGCCAGAACAGCTGCGATGCGTAGATTTCGCCGATCTGGGCGATCTGCGGCATGGCCGACCCCTTGGGTTTGCTTCTAGTGGCTTAGGCGACGAACAGCAGGATCATCGCGACGACGAACGCCAGCAGGCCGAGAAGTTCGGCAGCGGCGAAGCCGATGAACAGGCGGCCCTGCTGGCCATCAGCCGCAGCCGGGTTACGCAGCGCGCTCTCGAGGAACGAGCCGAAGACGTTGCCGACGCCGATGGCGGCCATGCCCACGCCGATAGCGGCGAGACCGGCACCGAGAAGCTTCGCAGCAGCCATATCCATAATCAAAACTCCCTTGGGTAAATCGTTGAAACGCTTAGTGAAGATTGATCGCGTCGTTGAGGTACAGCGACGTGAGCAAGGCGAAAACATAGGCCTGGATGGCGGCCACCAGCAGCTCGAGCAGGGTGATGCCGACCATCAGGATGAAGCTGGGCACCGACACGATCAGCGCGGTCGCGGCGCCGGCGTTGGCGCCGTTGATGACGAAGCCGGCCAGTACCTTCAGCAGGATGTGACCCGCGGTCATCGCGACGAACAGTCGGAGGCCGAGGCTGAACGGGCGGACCAGGAAGCTCATCAGCTCGACCACGAAAATCAGCGGGATCATGACGAGCGGCGTGCCGTGCGGCACGAACAGCGAGAAGAAGTGAAGGCCGTGCTTGGCAAAGCCGACGATCAGAACGATCGAGAAGCTGACGATGGCGAGGATGCCGGTGATCGTCAGGTGGCTGGTGACGGTGAAGGCGTGCACCCCGACCAGCGCCGTCGGCAGCATGCCGAGGATATTGGCGAACAGGATGAACATGAACAAGGAGAAGACATAGGGCACGAACTTGCGGCCCTTGGGCCCGATGTTGGTGTCCATCATGTCGGTGATGAAGCCGGTGAAGCCCTCGACCGCCATCTGCCAGCGGCCCGGGACCAGCTCGCGCTTCATGCCCATCATCATGAAGGCCCACAGCGCGAAGAACACCGCGGCCATCCAGGCGGCGCTGTTGGTGAAGGCGATATTGTGGCCCGCGATCTGCCAGTCCTGCCCGAACAGGGGCTGGACCAGGAACTGGTGCATCGGATCGATCTTGCCCGACTCTGCCGCCACGCGATTAAGTCCTTCTAGTCCAAATGCCCGGCCGCCCTATGGACGCCGGTTCGCCATCTTGATGATGCTCCAGAAGCCGCCGACGGTGCCGAGCACCAGGCCGACGATCAGGAGCAGGTGCCCGGTCCCGAACCAGCCATCGAGCAGCCAGCCGATCAGCGCACCGCCCAACAGGCCGCCGAGCAGGTAGGAAAGCACCTTCTGGCCCATCTGCTCATTGGCATCGGCCTTCGGCGCCTGTCCGGTCCGCTCCGCCTCCTTCGCCTGCGCGCGCTCCAGTCGCTGTTCGAGCGAATCGAGCCGTGCATCCTCCGGAGACTTCGGGTCCTGCCCGGTCTCGTCCTCCATCATGTCCCGTCTCCTTCGGCTAAGCGCCAGCGCTCTGGCAAGCGGGCGCGAAAGGCAAGGAACATGGCGGCCAACGATCCCGCCAAGGCGCCGCCCCTTTATGAAGGGGGGCAGGTGAAGTCAACCGCGCCGACAGGCCCAATTCGTCATTGCGAGCGATAGCGAAGCAATCCATGGATTGCCGCGTCGCTTCGCTCCTCGCAATGACAATGGAGACCAATTTGAAGCCCGCACCGTTAGCCCTGTTGCTGCTCGCCGCCTGCGGCCAGCAAGCTTCTCCCCCTGCGAACGAAACGGCTGCCGCGCCCACAGCCCAGCCAACCGCGCCTGCACCGCCGGCAGCCAAGGCGTTTGTCGCGGAAGAAAAAAACGACCTGATCGAGTTCCATTACGCCTGGTCGGCGGAGGCAGCGGCAGTGCCGCAACTGGTCGAACGGCTGCGCAAGGATATGGCCAAGGTCAAAGCCGAGCTGATCGCCGGAGCCGAGGAGGATAAGGCGATGCGCGAGAAGCAGGGCGGCGAGTTCCACGGCTTTATGTCATCGACCGACTATAAGACCGCTGGCCAGTCCGACCGGCTGCTGAGCCTATCGGTCGAGGCGGGTTCCTACACTGGCGGCGCGCACGGCAATTATGGCGTCAGCGCTTTGCTGTGGGATCGGGCCGCGACGAAGCAAATCCAGATTGCCGACCTGTTCACGGCCCCGGCCAACCTGAATCGCGTGCTGACCCAGCGCTGGTGCGACGCCCTCAACCGGGAGCGCGAGAAGAAGCGTGGCGGGCCGGTCGGCGGCGGCGGCATGTTCGACGAATGTCCGAAGCTAGACGAGATCGCGATCATCCCCGGCGACAGGGACAAGAACGGGCGGTTCGATACGCTGGCGCTGGTCGCGTCACCCTATGTGGCGGGGCCTTGGGTCGAGGGCGCCTATGAGATCGAGTTAGCGGTGACGCCCGAGCTGCTGGCGGTGCTCAAGGGCGATTATCGGACCAGCTTCGAAGCGGCTCAGACGCAGTAGCTGGGAACCGGCGATTGGCCCGGCGCGACGCGCTGCCAGCCGCCTTGGTTGAGCAGATAATATTCGCCGACGCCGATCCGCCGGAGAAGCGAGCAAGCGGCCGTAATCCCTACCTCTTCGGGCGAGACTCCCTTCCGCGCAGCGAGGTTCGAATAAAGCGAACGGCGGCGGATATTGATCGCGCCGACTTGGCGGCGGACCTCGGCCGAAGCGCCTGGATTCACGATGCCAAGATAACCATCAAAACGCTCACCGATGAGCCCGGCCCGCCGAGCGACGAGGATCGTCGACGAATTCTGGCCCGGTGCCGACGCGGGGACCATCGCGGAAGCCAAGGCCAGCAGCGACAGGAGCAATTTCTTCACTGCTGCCTCGGCTGCTGGGGCTGCTGTTCCGGGAAGGCCTCAGGGTTCTGCTGGATCAGCTGTTCGACGTCACGCTGCAGCCGAACCAGCACCTCCTGTTGGATGGTGACGTTCAAATTGATCTCGATCGGCTTGTCGGGCGGCGAGACCGAGATGCAGCCGGCCAGCGGCAGCATCAATGCCGCCCCGCCGGCGAGTTGAAGCATTAGTTTGGGTTTCATGGCTTGGTCCTCATGGTTGTTCCGTGGGGGTCGGGGTGACCTGTTGTTCGACTGGGGTCTGGCTCTGCTCCTGGCTTTCCTCGCGACGCCTTGTCTCGACGATGATGCCGGGCACCTCATCGAGCGGCCGCGGCAGGGCGGGCTCGATCACCTGGGTTGGATCCCGGAAGCTCTTGGCCGTGGCGATCAGTGCCCGGAACGGGCCCTTGATCGTCACATTGAACTTGAACGGGATGCGGTTGATCGCCTTGATGAGCTGCTGGGTGCTCGTATTTCCCAGCCCGACGCCCTCGATCGTCAGGCGGGTCGCGAACTCGCCATCGAGGAAGCCGTCCATCCGAATGATCATCGACTTGAAGCGCAGGTCGCGCAGCGCGTCGAACGCGAAGCTCCCCATCATGCCAAGATTGGCCCGGTTGACTACACCGTTGTAGGCGAGCGTCCCGCCGCCCGGCCGACTGTCGAGACGGCCTCCGACGATCCGCCCGCCCTCGTCGTCGAAGATCATCGGCAGCACGCCGTCAAAGGTGCCAGTGGCGGACAGTTCGGCGAAGCCCATCGAATCGACGAAAGTCTTGGCGTCCAGCCCGACCACTTCGAAGGTCAGCCGTTTCGGACTCGGTCGGCCGAAGTTGAGAATGGTTTCCTGGAGGATCAGGCGCCCGCCCATGAACGGCCATTCGCCGCGCTCGATCTTGACCAGATTGTCGGGCAGCAGCTGGTAACGGACCACGCCGTTCTCAACCAGGATGCCAGGATTGACGCTTTCCAGCGTCACCACCTGCCCCGGCGCGGTCTGCATGCCGAGCAGGTCGGTGAAGACGATCGTGCCGTTCATGCCGGTCACCGGGCCGAAGGCCGCCGCCAGGTCCATGTCGCGAACCGTGAACTGGCCAGTCGACGTGACGGCGCCGTCGCCAGTCCAGTTGATCCGCCCCTGCCCGCTGAGGCCGCCGCTGACCAAGGCGATGATGCCCTCGGTCATGCGGGTCAGCTCCTCTGGCTGGAGGTTCGGCCCGAAGGTGATGCCGGGGACGTCGAGCACCGCGTTGCCGTCACCGCTGGCCAGATTGTGGGCAATGGTGACGTCGGTCACTCGGGTGCCGCTGGCCGGATGCTTGAGCGTGCCAGTGGTACTGATGCGATTGTCGGCCAGGGTGAACTCGACATCGTCGCTCCGCAGCGGGTAGAAGGTCGGCGGGTCGGAACGGGAAGATACGAGCAGCCCGCCGGTCACCTTCAGCCCAGCGTCACCCATCGTCCAGCGGCCGTCGGCCTCGGTCAGGCGGAGCGGGATATTGCCGATCAGGGCCGAGCCGCCACCGAACGTGCCGCCCATCGGCCCGCCGCCGAAATTTCCCTGGAGTTGAGCGGCTTCAATCAGCACCGGCGATTCCGTACGCCCCATCCGCGTGCGGACGTTGGCGATATTGAACCGGCTTTCGGTAAACCGGACCGAGGCGGCATCGAGCCCGAATGGGGATTCGCCCATGCGGCCCCGCAGGCGGAGGTTGCGCGTGACGCCGGCGACTGCCAGCGAGCCGCCCGCCGCCTTGCGCAGGATCGCACCATTGTCGGGGCAAATCGGAAGACGGGTCGGTCCAAGCCGGAGCGAGCCTGCGGCGAGGCTGCGGAAGCCGGTATCCAGGCAGCGCTCGCCGAAGCGCAGCGCGCCGCCGGTGCCGAACCGGCCGGAGATGGGAATGCGAAGCCCGGCGACCCGGCCGCCGGAGAAAGGCCCGTCGAGCAGCGCCACGGTATTGACCTCAGTCCAACCGCCCGGCCGCGCGGCGAAGCGCACGGTGCTCAGCGCGAGCCGCGAGCTCCCGTACGCCATCGGCCCGATCTGGGCTTGTCCGCTCATCGGCGCACCGCTGCGCGGCTGGTTGAGCGCAATGCGGGCATCGGGCAGGCCGCCGCCCACAGTCCGGATATTGCCGTCGATGCGGATGCGTCCCGACGGCCAGTAATAGGTGACTCCATCTCCCCCACTGACCTGCACCCGCGCCCCGGTGGGTGCGCGGACGTTGGCGGTTTCGATCCTGACTCCGCCATCGCCCGGCCGGTTGACCAGCCGCAGCGAGCCGTCGACGTCGAAATTGCTGCCGGCGCGGCGGATCGCATTGGCCAGTGCGCCGGCGATCGGACCCAGCGGCGTGCCTTGTGCCGATTCCAGCGGCCCGGTCACCGCGGCCATCATCGACGGCGCCAGCGCGACCGAGCTCGCCCCATAGTCGCCGACCACATCCAGCGTCCCTCGCTCGGTATCCAGCCGATAGCGGCCGTCGAACCGGGTCCGGTCGGCCAGGATCTGCGCCAGCCGAGCCCGTTGCGCTGCGAGGTCGATATGGCCCACGGCCCGCTCGGGCGTGCCGCGGAAAGTCAGGTTGCTGACGACATTGGCGAGACCGTTAACGCCCGCCTCGAACGCCGCCATGGTCAGCCGACCGCCACCGTCGAACCGGTCGAAGCCTTCGGAGAAGCTGGCATCGATCTCCATCCGCGGCTGGGCGAGGTGTAAGTCGCTCGCCGGGCAATGAAGGCCGCGCGTTCCAACCGGTCCTTTGACGTTCGGCCGCCGCCCTGACACCCCGATGTCAACAAAGGCACGGAACTGATCGATCCGGCACGTGCCGAGGTCGAGACCTGGCGAGGAAGCCGCCAGCTTGCCGGCGAACCCTCCCGAGAGATTGCCACGCCCAGCCACTGCGAAGCCCATCGGACCATATTGCGTGGCGAGCGAGACGGTGGAGTCGGCAAGGTCGACCGTGAGGTCGGGGAGACGGAATGGCTGTCCGCTTGGCGGCGGAAGCAGCTTGTCGATCTGTCCCCAGCTGACCCGGCCGGAGGGCAGTAATCGACCCCGCAGCCGTAAGCCGCGGGCGACGACGCGATAGACCTCGACGCTGCCGTTCCATTTGATCCTGAGCTGGATGGTCGCCCGGCGAACCGTGAGATCGGGGTTGGCCGGATCGCCGATCGACAGATTGCTGACCTGCTGAGTGCGGAAACCGACTCGATCGAGCGAATAGGTGGCGTGGACGCCGCGCCGGGCGAGCTCGTCACGGATGTAATCGTCGGCGATCGGCTTGCGCCAGAACCAGACGATCGCGGCCGCGGCGATCAACGCGATTAGGAGAGCCAGCAGCCCCAGCCGAGTGAACCGCCATGCGCGGTGCCAGCCGCTGCGGTCGTGGACCACGACCCGCTCGACCAGCGGTCCGTGGTGCGGCTCCACCCTTACATGCTGGGTCTGGCCCTGGTCCTTGTCCGCACTCATCCGGGCCTCAAAACCTCTCCAAACTGCGATCGTTCCGTGGCCGCACCGATGCGCCGTTGCAAGGAAAACGCGCTTTGCCTAGCTTCGGCTCCGCTCGGTCGCCGCAAAGGGGGAAGGTGTGGCCGATTCTGCCGACGATTCAGCCGGTCACCGGGCGCGCCTGCGCGAGCGCCTGTTCGACGGCGGCGGCAAGGCGCTGCTCGACCATGAGTTGGTCGAATATCTGCTCACGCTCACCATTCCGCGCCGTGACACCAAACCAATGGCCAAGCGGCTGATCAGCCAGTTCGGCGGCATAGGCCAGCTGCTCGGCGCCGATGCGGCGACGCTGAAGCGTGAGGGACTGAGCGATGCCGCGATCGCCGCGCTGAAGATTGCTGAGGCAACCGCCCTGCGCCTGCTCGAATCACGGTTCGAGCAGCGGCCGACCCTGTCGAGCTGGGATGCGCTTGGCGATTATCTGCAGGCGGCGATGGCCCATTCGCCGATCGAGGAAGTGCGGGTCTTGTTCCTCAATGCCAAGAATATGCTGCTGGCCAACGAGGCGATGTGGCGCGGGTCGGTCGACGAGGCGGCAGTTCATGTCCGCGAAGTGATCAGCCGCGCCATCGCGCTTGGCGCCACGGCGATCATCATCGTCCACAACCATCCCTCGGGCGATCCCTCGCCCAGCAGCCAGGACATCCGCCTGACCAAGGAGCTGATCGAGGCGGGGCGGCATATGCGGGTGACGGTGCACGATCATGTTATCGTCGGGAGCCAAGGCCGCAGCAGCATGAAGGCGCTGGGGCTGATCTAGCGGGTAGGGCAAGCTCCTAAACGAGCTTGAAGCGTCTCGCGAGGATCAGCGGAACAAATACTGAAAGGGCGATGCCGGCGAGCGAGCAGAACGCCACCCATACCGCCATTGCCGTACCGCCTGCCTGGTACAGCCCGTACAGCACCGGGCCGGCCAGGATGAGGCCGCGGATTTCGTTCGCGACCAGCGCAGCAATGCCCGCCTTCACGAGCAGCCGAACAATGGTGCGGGGTTGAATGCCCATTCGCCCGCTATCGCATGGGACCGGTTAAGAAGCGGTTGACCGATGATGCTTTGGACAGGCGTCCAATCGTTGCCCCTTCGGCCCGCCCTTGCTAGGCGCGCGGCAATTCCACTCTTTACCCAAAGGCCCCGCATGGTCCCCCGCTATTCCCGCCCCGCGATGACCGCCATCTGGTCGGCGGAAAATCGCTACAAGATCTGGTGGGCGATCGAGGTGTTCGCGGCCGAGGCGATGGGGCAGATCGGAATGATCCCGGCCGAGGACGCTTCGACTATCCGCAAGGCCTATGATGCCGATGTGCTGGGCGAGATTGATGTCCCGGCGATCGATGCGATCGAGGCGGTGACCAAGCATGACGTGATCGCCTTCCTCACCTGGGCCGGCGAGAAGCTGGGCCCGGAGCGGCGCTGGCTGCACCAGGGCATGACCAGCAGCGACGTGCTCGACACCAGCCTGGCGGTGCAGCTGAAGCAGTCGGCCGACTTGCTGTTGGACGACCTCGACCAATTGCTCGAAGTGCTGAAGCGCCGGGCGTTCGAGCATAAGTTGACCCCGACCATCGGCCGCAGCCACGGCATCCATGCCGAGCCGGTGACGTTCGGCCTGAAGCTCGCCCAGGCCTATGCCGAGTTCGACCGTAACCGCTCCCGCCTGCGGGCCGCGCGCGACGACATCGCCACCTGCGCCATCTCCGGCGCGGTCGGCACCTTCGCCAATATCGACCCGGGGGTCGAAGACCATGTCGCCAGGGAGCTGGGCCTCAAACCCGAGCCGACCTCGACCCAGGTCATCCCGCGCGACCGGCATGCCATGTTCTTCGCGACGCTGGGCGTGATCGCCTCGTCGATCGAGCGGCTGGCGGTCGAGATCCGCCACCTGCAGCGGACCGAGGTGCTCGAGGCGGAGGAATATTTCTCGCCGGGCCAGAAGGGCAGCTCGGCCATGCCGCACAAGCGCAACCCGGTGCTGACGGAGAATCTGACTGGCCTGGCCCGCGTCGTCCGCTCCGCCGTCGTGCCGGCAATGGAGAATGTCGCGCTGTGGCACGAGCGGGACATCAGCCATTCGTCGGTCGAGCGGTTCATCGGCCCAGACGCCTGCATCACGCTCGACTTCGCCCTCGCCCGCCTGACGAGCGTCGTCGACAAGCTGCTGGTCTATCCCGAGCGGATGCAGAAGAACCTCGACCGCATGGGCGGCCTGGTCCATTCGCAGCGCGTGCTGCTCGCCCTGACGCAAGCGGGCTTAAGCCGCGAGGACAGCTACGCGCTGGTCCAGCGCAACGCGATGAAAGTCTGGCAGTCCGATGGCGAGTTGGTACTGCTCGACCTACTCAAGGCCGACCCCGAGGTGACCGCCAAGCTTAACGAAAGGCAACTCGAAGAGCTGTTCGACCTCGGCTATCATCTGAAGCGCGTCGATGTGATTTTCGATCGCGTATTCGGGGGGTAAATGGCAGCAATTCAGCCCTGCGCCCTGCTGTTGCTGGTGGGGCCGGACTGGCGGGTCGAAACCGTCAGCGCCAATGTCGGCATGCTGGGCGACTTCCGCCCAGCGTCGGTCATTGGCCAGCCCCTTGCCGACCTGATCGGAAGCAAAGCGATCCATGCGCTGCGCAATCGCATGTCCTGGCTGTCGAAGGATGAAAGCGAGGTCCAGGATTTCGGCGTGCAATGGGGCGAAGTCACGCTCGACGTTCGCGCCACACGGGGGCGGGACCATTATCTGGTGGAGGCCGAGCTGGCGGTCGAGCCGCGCCTGCCCGACGGGATCGGCATGGTGCGCTCGATGAGCGATCGGCTGACGAGTGACGATCCGATGAAGCTCGCGTTGCAAGCGATGCAGCAGATCGCCGCCGTCTCCGGCTTCGAGCGGATCATGCTGTGCGATCGCCAAGGTAGCGCGATTGCAATTAACAAGAAGGATGGCGGCGAGCGCCAAGGGGAGGCTGCCGGGATCGCGCGGCTGATTGCCGACCGCGATGCGGAGCCCGTGGCGCTGGTGGGCCAGGAGGAAAATGGCCTTCTGTCCCGCGCCGCTTATCTGGCGCCCGACGGCAACCGTTGCGAGCAGTTGGGAACGGCCGGGATTGCGGCAACCATGTCGCTACCGCTGACGATCGACGGCGAACCGGTCGGCACGCTCCATGCCGAGCATGGCGGACCGCGGCGCTGCGGGGCCGAACGGCGCTCGGTGATTCATCTGTTCGCGGAGCGGCTGGTGGCGCGGATGGCCCGGCGCGGCTGGGCGGCTTAGCCCCCCAACACTTCCTTGATGCGGCGGAAGAAGCCCTTGGTGTTGGGGCATTCATCGCCAGTCTCGGATTCGCGGAACTGCTCCAGAATCGCCCGCTGCTCCTTGCTCAGCCGGGTCGGCGTTTCGACCAGAATGCGGGTCATCAGGTCGCCGCGGCCGCGGCCGTTGAGCACGCTCATCCCGGCGCCCCGGTGACGCAGCGTTTCGCCCGATTGGATGCCGGCCGGGATCTTGAGCTCGATCGCTTCGCCATCGATGCCGGGAATGGTGATGCAGCCGCCCAGCGCGGCGGTGGTGAAGCTGATCGGAGCCTCCGCCACCAGCGTCGTTCCTTCGCGCTGGAAGATGGCATGCCGCTTCATGTGGACGAACAGGTAGAGGTCGCCCGCAGCCGCGCCGCGCACGCCGGCCTCGCCTTCCCCCGCGACGCGGATGCGGGTGCCTTCGTCGACGCCGGCGGGAATGTTGACGTTGAGCTTGCGGGTCTTCAGCGCCCGCCCTTCGCCGTCGCATGACGGGCACGGATCGGCGATGGTCTGGCCCGATCCCATACAACCGGGGCAGGTCCGCTCGACCACGAAGAAGCCCTGCTGCGCCCGAACCTTGCCGGCGCCATGACAGGTCGGGCAGGTCTGCGCAGCCGCATGACCGCGAGAACCTGACGCATTGCACGCCTCGCATGCCGCCAGTGCCTGGACGGCGATGGTCTTTTCGACGCCGTTGAATGCTTCCTCGAGCGTCAGCTCCAGGTCGTAGCGCAGGTCGGACCCACGCGCGGCGGCGGCACGCTGCGCCCGCGGGTCCATGAACTCGCCGAAGATCGACGAGAAAATGTCGGAGAAGCCCTCGAACCCATTACCATGACCGAACGGCCCTTGGCCGCCGTTCATACCATTCTGGAATGCGGCATGACCGAAGCGGTCGTAGGCGGCGCGCTTCTGCGGGTCCTTGAGTACGTCATAGGCCTCGTTGATGGCCTTGAACTTCGCCTCATGATCCTTGCAGCCGCCCTTGATGTCGGGATGGCACTCCTTGGCCAGCCGGCGATACGCAGCCTTGATCGTTTGGTCGTCGGCGCCTTTCGGCACGCCGAGCAGGTCGTAATAATCCGTGGCCATCAGTCCCCACCCATGACGGGCGGCGCCAGCCCTACATCAGCGGGCGCCGCTCCCATGTTCCTTAGGCCTTCTTGTCTTCGTCGACTTCCGAAAATTCGGCGTCGACCACTTCTTCCTCGGGCGCGGCTTCGGCGGTCGCCTCGGCCGACTGAGCACCGGCGTCCGGCGCGGCCTGGGTCTTCTCGTAGATCGCCTGGCCGAGCTTCATCGCCGCCTGGGCCAGCGCCTCGGTCTTGGCCTTCATCGCCTCGGCATCGCCGCCCTCGACTGCGGTCTTCGCCTCGGCAACGGCGGTCTCGACTTCGCCCTTCACCGACCCATCGACCTTGTCGCCATGCTCCTTCAGCTGCTGCTCGGTCGAATGGATCAGGCTTTCGGCCTGGTTCTTCGTCTCGGCGGCCTCGCGGCGCTTCTTGTCCTCTTCGGCGAACTGCTCGGCTTCCTTGACCATCGTCTCGATGTCGGAATCGTTGAGCCCGCCCGAAGCCTGGATGCGGATCTGCTGCTCCTTGCCGGTGCCCTTGTCCTTGGCGGTGACGTGGACGATGCCGTTGGCGTCGATGTCGAACGTGACTTCGATCTGCGGCACTCCCCGCGGCGCCGGCGGGATGCCGACCAGGTCGAACTGACCCAGTATCTTGTTGTCCGCCGCCATCTCGCGCTCGCCCTGGAAGACGCGGATGGTGACCGCGTTCTGATTGTCATCGGCGGTCGAGAAAGTCTGGCTCTTCTTGGTCGGGATGGTGGTGTTGCGATCGATCATCCGGGTGAAGACGCCGCCCAAGGTCTCGATGCCGAGGCTCAGCGGGGTGACGTCGAGCAGCAGCACGTCCTTGACGTCGCCCTGCAGCACGCCCGCCTGGATGGCGGCGCCCATCGCGACGACCTCGTCCGGGTTGACGCCGGTGTGCGGCTCCTTGCCGAAGAACTCCTTCACCACCTCGCGCACGCGCGGCATGCGGGTCTGGCCGCCGACCAGCACAACGTCGGCAATGTCCTTGGCGTCGATGCCGGCATCCTTCAGCGCCTTCTTCATCGGCTCCTTGGTGCGGTCGATCAGCGGAGCAACCAGCTTCTCCAGCTCGGCGCGGGTCAGGGTTACCACCAGGTGCAGCGGGGTGGTCGCCCCGCCTTCCATGCGGGCGGTGATGAACGGTTGGTTGATCTCGGTCGTCGCGGCCGACGACAGCTCGATCTTGGCCTTCTCGGCGGCTTCCTTGAGGCGCTGCAGCGCCAGCCGGTCGGTGCGAAGGTCGATGCCTTCCTTTTCCTTGAACTTGTCGGCCAGCCAGTTGACGATCGCCGCGTCGAAATCCTCGCCGCCGAGGAACGTGTCGCCGTTGGTCGACTTCACCTCGAACACGCCGTCGCCGATTTCCAGGATCGACACGTCGAAGGTGCCGCCGCCAAGGTCGTAGACGGCGATCGTCTTGCCCTCTTCCTTCTCCAGGCCATAGGCGAGCGCAGCCGCGGTCGGCTCGTTGATGATGCGCAGCACCTCGAGGCCCGCGATCTGGCCGGCGTCCTTGGTCGCCTGGCGCTGGGCGTCGTTGAAATAGGCCGGGACGGTGATCACCGCCTGGGTGACGGTCTCGCCGAGATAGGCCTCGGCGGTTTCCTTCATCTTCTGCAGGATGAAGGCGCTGATCTGCGACGGGCTATAGTCCTTGCCGCCGGCATTGACCCAAGCGTCGCCGTTCGGGCCCTTGACGATCTTGTAGGGCACCAGCTCGGTGTCCTTCTTGGTGATCGGATCGTCGAAGCGGCGGCCGATCAGGCGCTTCACCGCGAAAATCGTATTGTCGGGATTGGTCACCGCCTGGCGCTTGGCCGGCTGGCCGATCAGCCGCTCGCCATCCTTGGTGAAGGCCACGACCGACGGGGTCGTCCGGGCGCCTTCCGCATTCTCGATGACCTTCGGCTTGCCGCCTTCCATCACGGCGACGCAGCTATTGGTGGTGCCGAGGTCGATCCCGATCACTTTTGCCATATTCTATCCCTCTACTTGCCCCTCGTGAGGCGCGCTGCCCAGCGGCCCACGAATTGATTTCGAGGGCGATATAGGTCTGCTCGAAAGCCCTGCAAGGGCTGGCCCCGCCGAGCAGAAGCAGGGATTTGCGTAGCGAATCCATGATTCTGTCGAAGAGTCGGGGTCGAGCCGGCCGACAGGCCGCCGCAGGCGGACCTGATCGACGTCACGGATTTACTCCGTGACAGCAGCCCTTCCTCTTTTGTCGTGAGCCGGCACGAAGTAAATTCGCGCCGTCGGTCCTGTCGAGCTGCGCTCGCAGGCCGTCCGGCTTTCGCTGGCTCTACGTGCTGCTTGCGATTGCCGCGCAATCGCTGCGCTGCACTCGGCAGCTCAAGGCATCGCCATGCCGCCGTTGACGTGAAGCGTCTGGCCGGTGACATATCCGGCCTCGTTGGAGGCGAGGTAGACAACCGCCGCCCCGATATCGTCGCCGCTGCCCATCGCACCGGTTGGAATCTTCGAAAGAATGCCCTCTTTCTGCGTGTCGGTCAGCGCATCGGTCATGGCCGAGGTCATGAAACCCGGCGCCACGCAATTGACCGTGATCCCGCGGCTGGCGACTTCCTGGGCGAAGGCTTTGGACATGCCGATCAGCCCGGCCTTGGACGCGACATAATTGGCCTGGCCCGGGTTACCGGTGACGCCCACCACCGAGGTGATGTTGATGATGCGGCCATGGCGCGCCTTCATCATCGGCTTCATCGCCGCGCGCATCAGGCGGAAGGCGCCTTCCAGGTTGATGGTGATCACCTGGTCCCACTCCTCGTCCTTCATCCGCATGGCGAGGTTATCGCGGGTGACGCCGGCATTGTTGACGAGGATGTCGAGCTTGCCGAGCGCCTCGACGGCCTGGGGAACGAGTTGGTCGACCTGCTCGGAATTCGAAAGGTCGCAAACCAGCGTCACATGATCCCCGCCCAACTCCGCCGCGAAGGCTTCCAGCTTGGCCTGATTGGACCCCGACAGCGCCAGCCGGGCACCCTGAGCCGCCAGAGACCTGGCGATCGCGCTGCCCAGTCCGCCGCTCGCACCCGTTACCAATGCGGTCATTCCGGTGAGGTCGAACATCATGCGAGCTCCTTGGCGATGGCTTCGATATCTTCGATCGTGACGACGCTGGTCACCTTGGCGTCGGGGGCGATGCGCTTGACCATTGGGCCGAGCACCTTGCCGCCCAGCTCGACATATTCCTCGACGCCCGAGGCGAACATGTTGGCAATGCTTTCGCGCCAGCGGACCATGCCGGTGACCTGCTCGACCAGTTGATTGCGGATCGTCGCGGGGTCGGCGACCGGCTGAGCGGTGACGTTTGCGTAGAGCGGGACGGCGGGCGCCGTGATTTCGGTTTTGCCAAGCGCCTCTGCCATGGCGTCAGCGGCGGGCTGCATCAGTGGGCAGTGGAATGGCGCCGACACCGGTAGAGGTACGGCGCGCTTGGCGCCCATATCCTTGGCGATAGCGATGGCCCGATCAATCGCGCCCTTGTGGCCGGACAGGACGACCTGACTCGGATCGTTGTCATTGGCGACGGTGCAGATTTCGCCTTCGGCCGCAGCGGCGGCGATTTTCTGGGCGAGTTCCAGGTCAGCACCGAGCAGAGCGGCCATAGCGCCCTCGCCGACCGGCACCGCCGCCTGCATCGCCTGCCCGCGCAGCTTCAGCAGCTTGGCAGTAGTCGCCAGGTCGAACGAGCCCGCCGCGGCCAGCGCCGAATATTCGCCGAGACTGTGGCCGGCGACGAAGTGCGCCGCCTTGTCCAGCGACACCCCGCCCTCCCGGGTCAGCGCGCGGAATAAGGCCAGCGCATGCGCCATGATCGCCGGCTGGGCATTCTCGGTCAGCTTGAGATCCTCCTCGGGACCCTCCCGCATCAGGCGGAACAGGTTTTGCCCGAGCGCTTCGTCGACCTCGCCGAACACGTCGCGGGCGGCCTGGCTCGCCTCTGCCAGCGCGGCGCCCATGCCGACCGCCTGGCTGCCCTGCCCTGGAAAAAGGAATGCGCGCATCTTGGCCCCGTTTTTGTGAAGGCGCGCCGATTGCACAGCAGGCGCGAAGCTGCAACATCTTCGCGTGAGGCAGGAGTGGGAGGGGAGCCCAGTGAGCGTCGAAGCCATCGCGCGCAAATGGCATGACCATTTGCTCAGCAGCGAACCCGTCGATCATGCACGCGCCGAGGCTGCGGTCTGCGCCGTATACCGGGCGGCCGGCATACCGGAGCCGGAGCGCTTTCTATGGTGCAGCTCACCGCTTGAAGCGGTCTGGGCGGTGCTGGTGATCCTCGGCAAGACCGACGGCTATAATCATGCGGTGCTCGAGGATGTGGAGCGGAGCAAGGGCGGGAAGGACAAGCTGGCAGGAGCGCGCGCGATGGTCGCCGAGCGGCTCGGGATCGCCGAAGGAGACGTCGAGGGCTGTTTCGGCAAGCCGTTCTACCGCGCCGAAGGGTCGAGTGTCGTCGGCAAGCGGCTCAGCGAGGACAGCATGGACTCGTGGATGGCGCGGGCCGAAGCCGGAGACGATTTTCTCGCTGTCCACAATCGTGGCCCGTTCAAGCCGCTTCACGACCTCGAGCAATCGCTCCATTACGAGGGCTATCTGTTCCGCAACGGTCGCCAGCAGGGCTCGCTTTACAATGAGGCGCTGAGCGCTGCCGGCAACAAGCATATTGCCATCCTCGGCGGACGCTCGGCGCAGCATCGGCTTTACGGCAACTTTGCCAATATCGAGGTGGCGCTTGACGAGGCGCTAGCCGAGGCCGGCGCGTTCGAACCGACCGAACTCCAGCGTGCCATGTGGGCAGCCTATGAGGGTTGTGGCCTGTGGTGGCCGTGCGAGCGGGGTGTGGTCTTCGCCGAGCGCCCGATCGCGGCCGAACTCGCGGCCGACGGACCGCGGATGGAATGGGCCGATGGATTTGCCGTCGGAGGAGGCAGGCCGTCCCCCAAAACCGCCAGCGAGCAGGCGCCGCCAACCGCAGTAGCCGCTACGCGGTCTCAACTTCTTGCCGCGCAACTTCCCGCCGATCATGCCGAGCGCATTGCATTTTTGCGCGGCCAGGCGTCGGCTTTGCCGCATCTCGACCGCTATTTGAGCGGCGAGCATGAGCAGGTCTGGCGGGATCTGGTCGCGCTGGGCGAGGCCGCGCTGGGCAACGACCATGCGGCCGACGCCCTGGCTGTCGCCTACGAAACCATGCACCGGGTGCAGGCCAATGCGCGAACGATCGCCGACCGGCTGCGGGCTATCGGCTATCGCTTCGTCTACCCCGGCTCCAGCGGCGGCTTGTTCGGTTTGGGAAGGCCAAAGGAGCACCAGCCGGTCGTCCCGGCACCGGCCGACGTCCGCGCCACGCTGGCCGAGCTGGAGGAAGCTGCCGACGGCCCGATCCCGCTGTCGCTCCGCGCATTTTTCGAGGTTGTCGGCGAGATCAATTTCAACGGCGATCATCCGGCGCTTGCCCCGAAGAATTCAGACCTCACCGCTGACCCGCTGATGGTCTGTAGCGCTGAGGACGCGCTGGCGATGGTCGAATCCATGGATCGCGACGAAGACGACCCGCTGCTGATCGATTTTGCCCCCGACGCCCTGCACAAGGCGAACATCAGCGGTGGAGCACCCTACTCCATACAAGTCCCGCAGGTCGTTGCCGACGGCCGCGTCGAGGACGAGCCACACGACGTCACCTTCGTCGAATATCTGCGGATCGCGATACTTGGGTGGGGCGGCTTCCCGGGCTGGGAGCAGGCCGGAACGGCGCCGCCAGAACTCGAGCAATTGCGCGAGGGCCTCATTGCGTTCTGATTTTCGGCCTGGCCGGCGCGAAGGCGACATGCGGTTGTGCCGCATCGTCGAAGCTGCAACACCGGCGCCATGAATCGCGAAACACTCCAACCCGAACGCCAGCTAGGATTCTGGATGTGCCTGGCGCTGGTCGTCGGCAACATGATCGGCTCCGGCATTTTCCTGCTTCCGGCCAATCTCGCCCCGCTCGGCGCGAATGCCATCTGGGGCTGGCTGTTGACCATCGGCGGCGCAATGTGCCTCGCCTCGGTATTCGCGATGCTTGCCAGGGCGATGCCGGATGCCGGCGGACCCTATGATTATGTCGCCCGATCGCTCGGCGCGCCGCCCGCGTTCCTGGTGATGTGGGCCTATTGGATCTCCACCTGGGTGACCAACTCGGCGATCGCGATCGCAGCGGTCAGCTATT
Organism: Sphingomicrobium sp.; assembly: GCA_036402035.1. Lineage (GTDB taxonomy): Bacteria > Pseudomonadota > Alphaproteobacteria > Sphingomonadales > Sphingomonadaceae > Sphingomicrobium. The sequence goes on along the minus strand of DASWTR010000246.1, from coordinate 870 downwards.
TGAGCTCGCTGGCGCCGGGTTTCTTCGCAGCGCCTGGTGTCGCGCCGCTGACCGCGATCGGTTTCGTCATCCTGTTTACCGTGGTGGCCTGCACGGGGGCCCGCGTCTCGGGGCGGGTCCAGATCATCACCAGCGTGCTCAAGGTCATGCCGCTGGTGGCGGCAATGCTGATCGCGCTGATCGTGATTGGCGGGGGCGACCAGCCGGCCGAGTTTGCCCCGACCCCGGTCACGCCCAACGGCATCGCTGCTGCCGCCGCCCTGACGCTGTGGGCGATGCTCGGGTTCGAATGCGCCGCTGTCCCTGCCGAGCGCGTCAAGGATCCGGCCCGCACCATTCCTCGGGCAACGCTCATCGGAACGTTAGCGGTCGGTTTGATCTACCTCGCCGCGTCGAGCGCCGTATTCCTGCTGCTGCCGGCCGACGTCGCGGCAAAGTCGCCCGCGCCGTTCGCCGATCTGGTCGGAAGCTTCTGGGGTCCAGGCGCCGCGACCCTGGTCGTATTCTTCGCCGCCATATCGTGCCTGGGTGCGCTCAACGGCTGGGTGCTGCTGCAGGGCGAAGTGCCCCTAACCCTCGCCCGGCGCGGCGTGTTTCCGCAATGGTTCGGCAAGGTGAACCGCCGCGGCATGCCGGTCCGGGCCCAGATTCTCGGCTCGACCCTGTCGATCCTGCTGGTCGCCGCCAACTACACCAAGGGCCTGACCGAGCTGTTCGCGTTCATGGCGCTGCTGGCGACGGTCGCGACGCTGGTGCTGTATTTGTTCGCATCGGTGGCAGCACTCCGCCTGATGGCGACCGGCCAACTCAAGCTCGGCCTGATGCTGGTCGTGACCCTGGTCGGCCTCGGCTATGCGGTGTGGACCTTCT
>DASWTR010000245.1:0-1735 GCA_036402035.1 Sphingomicrobium sp. | reverse complement strand
ATGCAAACGAACCACCCGGTCCATCTTGGCCGCGAGGCGCTCGTTGTGGGTCGCGACCAGCGCCGCGCTGCCCTCGCCGCGGACCAGCGTGAGAAACTCGCCGAGCACCCGGTCCGCCGTCTTCTCGTCGAGGTTGCCGGTAGGCTCGTCTGCGAGCACCAGCGGTGGGCGATTGGCCAGTGCCCGCGCCACGGCGACCCGCTGCTGTTCACCACCGGACAAGCGTGAAGGGCGATGGTCCAGCCGGTGCGACAGCCCCAGCTTGCCAAGCAGCTCCTCGGCCCTCGCCCGCGCTGCTTCCGGGCTGGCGCCGTGGATGACCTGCGGCAGGAGAATATTTTCGATCGCGTCGAAGTCCGGCAGCAGATGGTGGAACTGATAGACGAAGCCAAGAGCGTCCCTACGGAGCGCCGTGCGGCCGTCATCGTCGAGCGCCGCCGCTTCCTTGCCCGTGATCCGGATCGACCCTTCAAACCCGCCCTCGAGCAGTCCGACCGCTTGGAGCAAGGTTGACTTACCCGAGCCGGACGGACCCAGGAGCGCCACGATCTCGCCTCGCTGTACGTCGAGGTCGATACCGCGCAGCACCTCGATCGTGACGCCGCCCTGGGTAAAGCTGCGCTTCAGCCCGCGGGTCTGGAGAACGGACTCACTCATAGCGCAACACCTGCACAGGGTCGGTATTGGCCGCGTTGCGCGCCGGGAACAGCGTCGCGACATAGGTCAGCACGACGGTGACCGTCACGATCGCGACGACCTCCAACGGGTCGGTCCGCGACGGAAGCTCGGTCAGGAAGCGGACTGACGGGTCCCACAGATTCTGCCCCGTCACCAGCTGGATGAAGTTTACCACGCCCTGACGGAAGAAGAGGAACACCGCGCCGAGGATCGCGCCGATGACGATGCCGATCAGGCCGATCGAGAGGCCGACGGTCATGAAGATCTTCAGCAGCGAGCGCCGGCTGGCCCCCATGGTGCGCAAAATGGCGATGTCGCGTGTCTTGGTGCGAACCAGCATGATCAGCGAACTGGCGATATTGAACGCCGCGACCAGGATGATGATGCAAAGCACCACGAACATCGCGATCCGCTCCACCTCCAGCGCTTCGAACAGCGCCGAGTTCATCTGCTTCCAGTCGACGACAACCCCCTTCCCCTGCACCAGCGGCTGAAGCGGTGCGAGCGTTTCGCTGACCCGGTCCGGATCCTCGACCTGAACCTCGACCATGCCAACCCCGTTGCCGAGGAGCAGCAGGGTCTGCGCGTCCTGCATCGGCATGATGACGAACGCCTCGTCATATTGGAAAATGCCGACCTCAAAGATGGCGCCGACGGTATAGGTGACGATGCGGGGCACCGTACCAACCGGGGTCGAGCGGCCGTCGGGGCTGATCAGCGAGATTTCTGCTCCCGGATAGGCGCCGAGCGTCTGTGCCAGCCGCGAGCCGATCGCGATACGACCGCTGCCAGGCGTGATCGACCTCAAGTCGCCGGACACTACCTTGCCGTTGAGCACCGGGTTGGAGCGGATGTCCTCGACCGTATTGCCGCGGACCAGCACGCCTTCGACCCGGCCGTTGGCCGAGGCCATCAGCGGCTGCTCGATCAGCGGCTTGGCGGATTCGACCCCGGGGGTCCTGCGCGCGGTCTCGGCAATCTGTTCCCAATTGGCCAGGCGGCCGCCATAGCCTTGGATGATGGCGTGGCCGTTGAGGCCGACAACCTTGTCGAACAG
>DASWTR010000244.1:0-2255 GCA_036402035.1 Sphingomicrobium sp. | reverse complement strand
TCGGATCGACGAGAGCGAGGAAGAAGAAGTCGAACTGGAGGGCGGCGACGAGATTGCCCCCGAAACGGGTGCGACGATTGGTGACGATCTAGCGTCGGGCGAAGACGCCTAGCAAGGAACGAGGGCGTCCGGGGGCGCGTTAGTCGGGCAAGAGTTTTCAACCGTAGGAGACCCCGATGCCGCTTCCCAACAACGCCCTCGTCCTGGTCACCGACGGTCGCAAGACGCTCTTTTTCCGCAATCACGGCGACGAGAACCAGATCGACCTGCGCACCGAAGCGCATGACGAGCGCGAGGATGCGCCCGACCGCGAAATGAAAACCGACGCGCCGGGCGCGATCGGCCAATCCGCCGGTTACAGCGGCCGTGTCGCTTATGAAGAGACGGATTTTCACCAGTTGGAAGAGGACCGCTGGGCGCATGCCGCGGCAGAAGATGTGAATAAGCGCGTTCTCCGAGGCGATTTCGAAGCGCTGGCGATCGTCGCCCCGCCAAAGACGCTGGGCGTGCTGCGCAAGAAGCTGCACAAGGAAGCCGAGCGGCGCCTGGTCTGCGAAATCCCCAAGGAAATGACCGGCCGCCCGATCCCTGACATCGAGGCGCTGCTGGTCGGCGAAACGAAAGCCGAGGCCCCCGCCCCTTTTTAGGCGACGATAACGATGCCGCTTGACCCTCCCGCAACGTGAGGGGGTAACAGCCCTCGCCAGCGAAGGATGAGGGTGATGAAGGCCTATACCGTCAAGCAGCTTGCGCGCCTGTCCGGCGTATCGGTGCGCACTCTGCACCATTATGACGAGATCGGCCTGCTCAAGCCCGCCTTCGTCGGCGAGAATCGCTACCGCTATTACGGGCGCGACGAATTGCTGCGATTGCAGGACATATTGTTCCATCGTGAGCTTGGCGTTCCCCTCCAGGAGATCGCCCGGGCCCTTGATGACGGAGGTCGAGACCGAGTCTCCGTGTTGCAGGAACAGCGCGAACAGTTGCGCGACCGGGTACAGCGTTCCCGCCAGCTGATCAGGACGATCGACCGGACGATCGCCGAGTTGAAAGGTGAGAAGAAGATGGTGGATCGCGACCTTTACAAGGGTTTCGCCCCCGAAAAGCAGGCGGAATATGAAGACTGGCTGGTCGAGCGCTACGGGCCGTCCATGCGCGAGCAGATCGAGCACAGCAAGGAAACGCTGGCGACGATGTCCGACGCGAATCGGCAGGCGCAGCTAGAAGCGCTTGAGCCGATCGAAACAGGACTCGCTAAGGCAATGGCTGCCGGCACTACGCCGGACGATCCGACGATCGACCCATTGATCGATCGACATCGGCAATGGGTGGCGGCGATGTGGGGCCGCGAATGTTCGCTGCCGGCCTATCGCGGCCTGGCGGATCTATACGATTCGCACGCCGATTTCAGGCAGCGGTTCGAACGGATCGCATCGGGCTTCGCTGATTGGCTGACATCGGCGATGCGGGCTTATGTCGACCGGCACCACGCCTAGCAATCGTCAAGGGAACAGGTGCGTGACACTGGCGTCGCTTGCCACCGCATCCAGCAATAGGCTGCGGTGGCATCCGGTTGGATCACGCTCATAACATAGCAGCGCGCTTGGACGCTCGGCCGCCAACTCGCGCATCTGTTCCGCCTGGACCATCGCTTCGGGAAGCTCGAGCTGCTCAGCGTAAATCCGCTCCAGGTCGTCATGCCGCCCAGCTCGCGCGGCGGATCGCCCTTCCGACGGCGTGCCAAGCGCTTTCAAATGGACATAATCGATGCCGACCTCGCCCAGCGCGTTCTTGAGCGGCGTTTTGGAAAAACCCGGCCGTCGGGATAGCGGCAAGGCCCGCACGTCGATCACCCGCTCCACGCCGGCTTCCTGAAGCGCGGCCAGGAACTCAGTCATGGTCGTTGCCTCATAGCCGATAGTGAAAATCTTCATTCCGGAAGCCTTTCCCACAGGTCCGGATAGTTGCGGGCGAAGCCGTCCTCGTCCAGTTGCAGCTCCGCTGCATACCCGGTCGCCGGCGATTCATATGCGAAGCGGCGCTGACTCAATCGTCGGTAGCTTTGCGCCAGCCGCTCAAGCGATTTTCGACCGATATCGAACCAGGCGACGTCAAAGGTCGTGGCATCACCATCGGCTAGCGCAGCGTGGCGCAGCTGAGGCATATTGGTCGCCGGCGTGAATCCCAAGTCCAGGTGCGGGACATCCTGCAGATTCTTCTGGGGCACGCCGTCCAACAGCCAACCGTCCAGGCCC
>DASWTR010000243.1:0-3257 GCA_036402035.1 Sphingomicrobium sp. | reverse complement strand
AGCTCGCTGAGACGGCCGTTGTCGGCCAGTACGCCGAGGAACTTGGCCGTAATCCGGTCGACGCCAAGCGTCGGCGTCAGCGCGCGGATCGCCATGCCGGCGTCGGCGCGGCCGATCAGCGGGCTGGTGACCAGCGTCTTGAAGTCGGCCGATTCGGTCATTGCCGCCTCGAGCGTGTCGAGGCTGCGCGTCACCGCGTCGATCTGATTTTCGTCACGGGCGAGACCGAACAGCGCGGCGGCGTAACGCCCCGCTAAGCTGGCCTGAATGCCGCCGGAATTCTCCACGCGCTCGAAGCTCCAGCACGAGAGTTTTGACCCATGCGATAACCGGGGCGCAGCAGCCGGGAAACCGCGCGCCCCCCATGGGTTGGCGCGCCCCTAGCAGGGGGTGCCAAGGGATGCAAGGCGGTGTCCGATGTTTGGCCGCAAGTGGCGGGAGGCGGCCCGCGTTTGAGCGCGATATTGCCAGTCAATGACCTACAAAATCTCAGGCCTCGAGCCTAGCCAGTTCGCCCATCTGATCGGCCTTAACGACCAGGAGCTGGCCGCCAATGGTGCGACACGGATGACCGCCGACGGCCGGCCCAGCTTCCCGTGTCGCGTCCAGCTCAACGATGCCAAAGCCGGCGAAACGCTGCTGCTGGTCAATCACGTCAGCCATGACGGAAACAACCCTTATCGGGCTAGCCATGCCATCTTCGTCAGCGAGAGCGCGACGGAGGCGGCCGTCTACGAGGATGAAATCCCGCCAGCGCTCGCTCGCAGGATCCTCTCGCTTCGGGCGTTCGACCGCAAAGGAATGATGGTAGATGCCGCGCTGGCCCAGCCCGGCGAAGCCGATTCCGCTATCCGCCGCCTGCTGGACAATGAGCAGGTCGACCATATCGATGCCCATAATGCGACCCGCGGGTGCTTCGCCGCGAGGGTCGAGCGGGCCTAGATTTCCCGAGTGAAAAAGCGAGTGAAGGGCGTGTCGGCATAATCGCCGAACGGACCGGTCCGTTCGAACCCCTCCTTCTCGTAGAGTCGGTTGGCCGCGGCGAATAGTTCGGTCGAACCGGTTTCCAGACTGAGGCGGGTCATGCCTTCGGCGCGGGCCGTGGCGACGATGTGGTCGAGCATCGCCTTGCCAACGCCACGGCCTAGCGCTGCCTCTGCCGTCCGCATCGACTTCACCTCACCGTGGCGCGGCTCCAGCCGCTTCAACGCTCCACATCCGAGCAGGATGCCTTCCTCGCGCAGCGTGAAGAAGCGGATATCCGCGACCTTCAATCCATCGACCGGCAATACATGACACGCCGACGGCGGCGATCCGGCGCGCATCTCGGCGAAATGGTGAGAAAGCAGAGCACGGACATCGTCGCTATCCAGTTCGCCCTCGAAAATGTGCCAGGTCACGACTACCTCGCTTTGACCGCAAGCCACGGGAAGCGGGACGTAGTGCGACCCCCTATGTTAGGTCCATGCTGATGCGAACAATTGACATTGAGGCCGCCTGGACTGCCTTCGAGCGCCGCGACCGCAGCTGGGATGGCCGCGTGATCGGCGCCGTCAGGACGACGGGCATCTACTGCAAGCCGAGCTGCCCGGCGCGGCGGCCGAAGCGGGAGAATGTCGAATTCTTCGTCGACGGCGAATCTGCGCGCGGAGCCGGCTACCGGCCATGCTTGCGTTGCCGCCCTGACGAAGTGGGTCGCGACCGCGAGGCGGTAGCCAAAGCGGTGCAACTGATTGAACAGGCAGAGGAGCCGCCGCGGCTGGCCGAGCTGGCCGACGCGGTCGGTTATGCCGAGCATCATTTCCAGCGAATCTTCACCCGCGACATGGGCGTCTCGCCGGCGGCCTATGCCCGGGCGATCCGCGCCCGTCGCGCAGAGGAACATCTTCAGGAGGACAAGTCCGTGACCGAGGCCATTTACGACGCCGGCTATGCCGCCCCCAGCCGCTTCTACGCCGACGCTAAGGAACGGCTCGGCATGACTCCATCAGCCTGGCGCGATGGTGGGCGTGGGGAGACGATCCGTTACGTGGTGACCGACAGCCCGCTGGGCCCGCTGCTCGTAGCAGCGACCGACAAGGGCATCTGCCGACTAACGTTCGAAGAAGACGAAAGCGCGCTTCGCCGTCGCTTCCCCAACGCCAATATCCGCCCCGACGACGGCACCATCAAGCCATGGGTCGAGGGCGCCCTGCAGGCGATCGAACGTCCCGAAGCTGCACCCGAACTGCCGATCGACGTCCATGGCACAGCCTTCCAGGAAGCGGTGTGGCGTGAGCTCAGGAAAATCCCGCTCGGCGAGACCCGCAGCTACGCCGACATCGCCAACGCCATCGGCGAGCCGACCGCAACCCGCGCCGTCGGCACGGCCAACGGCTCCAACCCGATCGCCGTCCTGGTTCCCTGCCACCGCGTGATCCGTTCCGATGGAACGCTCGGCGGATATGCTGGCGGGCTCGACCGCAAGAAGAAGCTGCTGGCGGCCGAGGGCGCGGCGATCCCGCAGCCGGATTTCAACCTCTAGCGCTTGTCTTCTTCCTCGTGGGACTGCTCCATCGCCGCTTCGAGCACGCTAAGCGCGCGCTTGCCGTCAGCGGCCCCAATCGCGGCCATGACCTGGGCGTTGCTCTCACGAAACCGTTCCGGTGCGTGAGGCCGGAATGCCAGGGGAGCGAACAGCGATCGGGCTTCATTGAGCCGCCCGTCGACTAGCATTTGGCGGACGGCGTTGACCCTCAGCTCATTGTCCTGCGGGACCAAGGCTACGGCATAAAGCAGGCCTTCGACCGCATTCTTGGTCGGCGTGACGCCGGCTTCGCCAAAGCTGCGATAGTAAAGCATCAGCGGTTCGGCATTTTCGGTGTCAAGGCGATTGGCCTTGGCGAACCATGAGCGGATTTCTTTCCAGTCCGCGCCGGATTTGCCCTTGGCCAACTCCATCCGCGCCCTGCCCTTGTAGATCAGACCGCGGACATAGTTGGGATTGGCGGCGAGGGCACGGTCGGCGGCGGCTTCGGCAGCGACATAGTTGCCGGCATCATATTCCGCCTCGGCTAACGCGGCCTGGACAAACGGATCGTTGGGAAAAGGCGCAGCAGCCTTGCGCGCCGCAGCGGCAATCCCTGGGGCCACCTTCTCATTGACTCCGCGTCGCGACCGGATGTGGACGTCCATGATCGTCGCTTCGCCGGCGCTGAGCGGCCGTATTGCGATCGGCCCGACTGCGAGTGTGTCGCCGCGGACCCTAAGGCCGCGAA
>DASWTR010000242.1:0-7800 GCA_036402035.1 Sphingomicrobium sp. | reverse complement strand
TGAAGACGCACCGGTCGACCCGAGCGCACGACATGGCGGTGACGAAGTTTGTGAAGTTTGCAGCCCCCGTTTCGTGCAAACTTCGGTTCGAACGTCGACTTCTGCCTATTGCCCGCCGCGCTCGCCGGAAACGCTGGATTGCCGCTCCCATACCTTCTTGCCGGCGACCCATGTCTCCAACACTTGGGTGCGGCCCAGCGCCTGCGGATCGACTTTGCTGACATCGCGGTCGACCAGGATGAAGTCCGCCCATTTGCCCCGCTCCAGGCCGCCGATCCTGTCCTCGGCGAAGCCCGCATAAGCCGCGCCGCGGGTGAAGCCGGCCAGCGCCTGTTCGAAGCTGACTCGCTCCTCCGGCAGCCAGCCGCCCGAAGGCTGAGCGTTCAAATCCTGCCGAGCGACGGCCGCCATCAGGCCCGGGAACGGGTTGGGACTTTCGACCGGAAAGTCGGAGCCGAACGCAATCGGAATGCCAAGCCGCTCGACTGTCTGCCAGGCGTAGGCGCCCTTCAACCGGTCTGGCCCAAGGCGAGCCTCGGCCATCAACCGGTCGCTGGTCTGGTGGACCGGCTGCATCGACGCGATCACTCCGGCGGCTTTCAGGCGCGGGATGTCAGCCGGATCGGCGATCTGGAAATGCTCGATCCGAAAGCGGCGGCCGCCCCCGTATCTTTTCGAGAGCTGCTCGTAGATTGAAATCACCTGCGCATTGGCGGCGTCGCCGATGGCATGAATTGCCGGTTGATAGCCGCCTTCCGCGACCGCAGTCGCCTGATCCAGCATTTGCGCGTCCGTGAGAAACTGCAGCCCGCGCGTGTCGGGCTTGTCGTGGTAGGGCGCCTTCAGCCAGGCGCCGCGCGAGCCAAGCGCCCCGTCGGCATAGAGCTTGACCCCGCCGAGATGCAGGCGGTCGGCATGAAGCCATTCGCTGGGCTTCCCGCCGTTGATCGAGCGCATGCCGGGAATGCCCCCGGCATAGCTCAATATTCGAACGTTGAGCGCGCCGGCATGCCCGGCCCGGTTCATTGCCGCCCAATCCTCGGCGCTGGTGCCCATATCCGCTACCGCCGTGAGGCCATTGGCGAGCATCAGCTTTTGCGCTGCGGCCAGGGCTGCGTCATGCTCGGCCGGGGTTGGCGCGGGAATCTTCGTCTCGATCAGGCTCATCGCCGCGTCGACGAACAAGCCGTTCTCGATCCGCCCGCCGGATGGCGATTGTGTGTTGAGCGTGAAGCCCGACGCCTGGATCGCCGCGCTGTTGGCGACCGCGGCATGGCCATCGACGCGCGTCAGCCAGACCGGCCGGTCACTCACCACGGCGTCGAGATCGGCCGATGTGGGGAAGCGCTTTTCGGCCCAATGCTCCTGGTTCCAGCCGCGGCCGATGATCCAGCGGGCATTGGGGTTGGCTTCAGCATAGGCTTTCAGCCGCGCCTGCAGGTCGGCGATCGATGTCGTGCCGGTAAGATCGAGCTGAATGGCGGTAAAGCCCAGCCCCATGACATGGCCGTGGGCGTCGATGAGGCCGGGCAGTGCTGTACGCCCCTTGGCATCGATGACATCGGTGTCGCGCAGCTTCAGCATTTCGCCGCGCAGGAGGCGCTTAACCTTCCCGTCGTCGCCGATCAGAATCCCGGTGAATCGTTCCAGCTTGCCATCGGCCCCAACCTGGATGCCGTTCACATTGTTGATCAGCGTGTCGGCGACGGCGGGGGCGGAGGCGAGTAGCGCGGCCAGCGCGAGCAAGGTCTTTCGCATGGGCGTCTCGATAGCATTGTTTGCGCTGGCTGGAAGGTCTAGTCCGCGACCTCATGGACGCACCGACCAAAACCCGCCCGACCATCGACGACATCAAGGCCGCCGCCGAACGGATCAAAGGCGCGGTGATCCGCACTCCGATGATGCTGAGCCGGACCCTGTCGGACATCGTCGACGCCGAGGTCTGGCTGAAGTTCGAGAATCTCCAGTTTACCGCTGCCTACAAGGAGCGCGGCGCGCTCAACAAATTGCTGCAGCTGTCGGACAATGAGCGGGGGCGCGGCGTGATCGCGGCGTCGGCGGGCAACCACGCGCAGGCCGTCGCTTATCACGGCAAGCGGCTGGGCATCCCCGTGACGATCGTCATGCCGACCTCGACTCCGACCATCAAAGTTACGCAAACCGAAGGCCATGGTGCGCGGGTCATCCTTCACGGGGAGCGCGTCGACGACGCCTTCGCCAAAGCCCGCGAGATGGAGGCAGCGGACGGATACGTGTTCGTTCACGCATTCGACGATGTGATGGTGATGGCCGGCGCTGGAACTGTCGCGCTGGAGATGCTGGACGACGCGCCGCAGCTCGACGCCATAGTTGTGCCGATCGGCGGCGGCGGATTGATTTCCGGCGTCGCGACCGCGGCCAAGGTGATCCGGCCCGCTATTCAAATCGTCGGCGTGGAGGCGGAGCTGTATCCGTCGATGAAGAATGTCGTCGAAGGGCGGGATAGTCACATCGGTGGCGACACGCTTGCTGAAGGGATCGCGGTCAAGGAACCTGGACAGTTGACCCGAAAGATCATCGGCGACCTCGTCGATCGCATCGACCTGGTCAGCGAGAATGACATCGAACATGCGGTGGCGATGCTGGTGAACATCGAGAAATCGGTGGTCGAAGGTGCCGGCGCGGCTGGGCTGGCGGCGATCCTTGCCGACCCCGAGAGGTTCCGCGGCCGCAAGGTCGCCACGATCCTGTGCGGCGGCAATATCGACACCCATCTCCTGGCCAATGTGCTGGTCCGCGAGCTGGTGCGCTGCGGCCGCATTGCGCGCCTCAGGATTGCGGCGCAGGACAGACCAGGGGCACTGGCCGCGATTACCGCCAAATTCTTCGAATGCGGCGTCAACATCATCGAGACCAACCACCAGCGCGTGTTCAGCCGCCGTCCGGCCAAGGACACGGTGATCGAGGTCGAATGCGAGGCACGGGATTCGCGGGCGATCGACACGCTGGTCGAGCGGCTGGAAAGCGCCGGCTTCCAGGTCGAGCGGGCGGAGCTCGACTAGAATTTCCGCTCCTTGAAAGGGAGGGGAGTTGTCCCCTGACGGCACACCCTGCCGCATTAACCCTTTTTTGCGGGCACCGACCCCTTTTCAAGCGCGTTTCATGGGCGCATTAAGAGTTTCGTAACCATTTTGCGGAGGCCGGTTGGGTGAGCGCACCATTTCGCTTCCCGAAGTTCTTTGTGACCAACCCGAACCCGTGCCCCTATCTGCCGGGCAAGGTTGAGCGGAAGGTGTTCACGGAACTCAACGGCCGCAACGCGGGCGAACTCAACGAAGCGCTAGGACGGATCGGATTCCGCCGTTCGCAATCGGTCGCTTATCGGCCGAGCTGCGTCGACTGCTCAGCCTGTATCTCGGTTCGCGTGATCTCGGAGCAATTCACGCCCAACGCGACCCAGCGTAAGCTGATCCGCCGCCACGCCGACCTGGAGGTCAACGCCTGCCGGCCCTGGGCAACCGACGAGCAATATGCGCTGCTTCGCAAATATCTATCGGAGCGCCATCCCGGCGGCGGCATGGCCGAGATGGACGAGCAGGACTATGCGGACATGATCGAGCAGACGCCGGTCCGCACCTATGTCATCGAATATCGCGAACCGTCGGTCGACGGGCGTCCCGGCAAGCTGGTCGGTGCCTGCCTCAGCGATCAGCAGGCCGACGGCCTCAGCATGATCTACAGCTTCTACGACGTCGGCGAGGGCGCCAGGAATGGCCTCGGCACCTATATCATCCTCGACCATATCGTCCGCGCCGCCCGCGCCAGCCTGCCCTATGTCTACCTTGGCTATTGGGTCGAAGGCTCCGACCGCATGGCCTACAAGGCGAGCTTCCGCCCGATGGAGCGCCTGGGCCGCGACGGCTGGCGCCGTATGGATGCGGCGGAAGCGCTGCCCGAACCGACGATCGCCGATCAGCTCCCCGCCCGCACCCCGCGCCGCATCCTGATCGACGCATAAGCTTCGCTCTGCGCAGCAAATGGGGCCGCGATCTTTGTCGCGTCGTGCTAGCTACCCTGCGCTCTGCGAGCGCCGAGGAACGATCCGATCACGATGAGCGGCAGACCGGCAAGCAGGCCGATAGTCAGCGGCTCGTCCAGCACTGCCACCCCCAGAACGAGCGCCACCGCCGGGTTGATATAGGTGATGATCGTCGAACGTGCGGGACCGACCTCCCGAATGAGGGAGGAGAGCAACAGAAATGGAAGCGCGGTGCAGAATATCGACAGACCGACGACGGAAGCGACGGCCCGGGGCTCTAGCTTTTCCGGCAGGAAGAACGGGACGGCCGGAAGGTAGATGACGGTAGCCAGAATTAACGAGCCGGCGACGACCCCCATAGAAGAAACGGCGTCGAGCTTGCGCGCGGCGATGATCGGCCCGGCTGCATAACCGACGGCGCTTAGTATGAGCGCAGCCGCCGCCGGCAGCTTGTCGATCCCGAGATCGGCTCCAAGCAACAGAGCAACGCCGCCAAAACCGAGCAGCAGCCCGCAGAGTCGAGCCGCGCCGATCCGCTCATGGCCCAGTCCCGCGGACATCAGGGCGGCGACTATCGGAGTGGTGGCAATCAGGAGGCCGGCCGTCGAGCTGTTGACCACTGTCTCAGCGTAGCCGATCAGCACCCATGGCCCGCTGATTTCGACCAACGTATAGGCCAGCAGCCAACGCCAATGGCGTAACCCCGCTTTCAGCGCCCCCGAGGGCAATGCGAACGGGATGAGGATGGCTGCACCCAGGAAGGTCCTTCCAAAGGCAAGGGCGACGGGATGCAAATCCTCGACCGCAATACGAATGAGCAGGTACGGCATGCCCCACAGAAGGCCCAAGGCGACGAAGAGGCCCAGGACTTTCGGTCTGATTGCCGGCGATCTGACGGATATGCCGTTGGCCGGCGGGCCGGCGGAATCATCGCTCCGGACTTCGACGTCGGCGATCAACGCCTTGCCAATATGGTCATCCATCGACCGTCCTCGTCCTCCATTTCGATCGACCATTGGATTTGCAGACCTGCCTTGTTGAGCCGCTGTTCAAAATCCTCGGTTCGCCACAGCGCCACATAGTAGAAGCCCCCTTCGGAGCCCCGCTCTTCCTGCTCCCCTTCACCTTCGCGAAGTGATGCGAGAAAGGTACCGCCGGGCACCAGCGCCGCCGCGATCTTGCCCAGCACCAGATCCATCAGCTCACGATCGACATGCTGCAGGACATATTGGGCGATGACGGCCGCGTACGGCCCGCCCAGTTCATCACCGATCAGGTCAAGCTTCTCGGCGCGCTTCCCACGTTCTGATTGAAAATCGACAAAGGCCTGGGCGGCATCGGTTCTCCGAACAGATAGTCCGTGACGGTCGAGAAAATCCGCGTCGAACCCTGGGCCCGACCCGATTTCAAGAATCCGCGCACCCTGAGGCACCGCGTTGATCAATGAGTTAAGGGCCTGCGTTCCGAGCGGAGACGGTTCGGACCCCACCGAACGCGCATAATCGCGAGCGCATTGCTCGTAGGATGCGACCGTCTTGCGGTTCTTCGCGGGGATTGTCATTTCTGGCGCGAGAGCCGCTAGTTCGCCAATGGAATCCAGATGGTCAGGCCGCCTTCGCCTGTTTCCGGATCGAAATCGCGATTGTGGTGCTCAATCGCCGGCGCGTCGGCGGCGATGCAACCATGATCCGTCAATCCATGATCCCAAATGGCGGCATAGGTGTCGAAGATTTTGGAAACATGGCCGCGATGTTCGAATACGGCATAGGAGCGAGCGGGAATCTCGATCTTTGTGAGGCCGCTACCGATGACGCCAAAGCGCGCAACCTCGGTCGCGCACATGTACCCGAACCGTCCCTCCTCGTCGGTTGGGGTGATGATGCCGATCGGTATGCCGTCCTTCGACGGGATGGCATCGTAATAGGTGGACATGAAGGTCCGCCATTGAATTGGGATTTCGATGGACGTCTCCACTGTCCGAAGTGCTTCAAGGCCCACGGCCAGGAAGCTGTCCAAATGGTCGATAGCCGGCTTTTCGAGTTGCTGCTGGCCGCCCTGATTGAGTTTTAGCGGCAGCTCCAAATCCAGGCCTTCGATCGAACCGCGATTCCTAACCGATTCCGGAGTGACCCCGAATTCGTCGCGGAATGCCCGAGTGAAGGCTTCGTGCGAACCGTACCCCGCGTCGAACGCCAGTTCCAATATGTCCGATGCGCCGTCGGCCAATTTGCGCGCCGCACCCGCCAATCGTCGGGCGCGGACATATTTCATCACAGGAAGGCCCATTACGGTAGCGAAGGCATTGCTCAGGTGCGATCGGGATACGCCACAAGTCTCCGCGAGGGAGTTCAATGTCCAGGGAGCGTCGGAATTTCGCTCAACAATCCACAATGCCTTGTCAGCAACAGACATAAACAGCCCCGAACAATTCGATTTCAGCTTTAGGCTGCTTCGAAATGCCGCGCTTGATAAAACGTCCAGTCGGATATTCGGATCAGAACATTGCAAAACGGCGGAGCGTTTCCGCCCCGCCGTTGCCACTCCCCCTCAGGAATTCTTTCAGGCGGCGACTTCGGTCGCGCCGGTTTCGCCCTCGGCGTCGCGCAGCACATAGCCGCGGCCCCAGACGGTCTCGATATAATTGTCGCCGCCGCAAGCGAGGCTGAGCTTCTTGCGCAGCTTGCAGATGAACACGTCGATGATCTTGAGCTCGGGCTCGTCCATGCCGCCGTAAAGGTGGTTGAGGAACATTTCCTTGGTCAGCGTGGTGCCCTTGCGGAGCGAGAGCAGCTCTAGCATCGCATATTCCTTGCCGGTCAAATGCACCCGGGCGCCGTCGACCTCGACCGTCTTGGCGTCGAGGTTCACGGCCAGTTTGCCGGTGCGGATGACCGATTGCGAATGCCCCTTGGAACGGCGGACAATCGCATGGATTCGCGCCACCAGCTCGTCGCGGTGGAACGGCTTGGTGACATAGTCGTCGGCGCCGAAGCCCAGCGCGCGAACCTTCGAATCCATCTCGCCGATACCCAACAGGATCAGCACCGGGGTCGAAACTTTGGCGGTGCGAAGCTTCTTCAGCACGTCATAGCCGTGCATGTCGGGCAGATTGAGGTCGAGCAGGATGATGTCGTAATCGTAGAGCTTGCCGAGGTCCAAGCCCTCTTCGCCCAGATCGGTCGTGTAGACGTTGAAGCCTTCCGTGCCGAGCATCAGCTCGATGCTCTTGGCGATGGTCGCTTC
This sequence comes from Sphingomicrobium sp., assembly GCA_036402035.1. GTDB lineage: Bacteria > Pseudomonadota > Alphaproteobacteria > Sphingomonadales > Sphingomonadaceae > Sphingomicrobium. The sequence continues at coordinate 539 of DASWTR010000242.1, read as the reverse complement.
GTCTTCGATCAGCAGAACCCGCATGCTGTAATTCCCCTGGTTAGCTCGCCGATCCGAACGCGTTCTTAATCAAAATTGCGCGTTCTTAACGACGTCTAAGCGTCCATTAACCATGCGGCTTGTCGCCTTAAAAGGTTAATAGTGCGTAAAGGTTGGTAAATGCTCGGAATCGTTGCAGCATTGCATCAGTAACGTCCCGGTGCCATCGCCTGCTCCATGACCCTCGAAGATTATATTCTATTTGTCGACGGAGAGGCGATCGTCATCGACAAGCCCGCGGGGCTGCCGGTCGATACCCCGCGTGCCGGCGGCGAAAGCGTCGAGGCGCGGATCGATGAATTGAGCCTGGGCTTCAAGGTTCCGCCGGTGCCGATGCACCGCCTCGATCGCGATACTTCCGGTTGCCTGTTGTTCGCGCGCAATCGGCGCTCGCGGGCCGCTTTCCAGCAAGCATTCGAGCGCGGTGAAGTCGCGAAAAGCTACCTCGCGGTGCTCGACGGCATGGTCAAGGGTGAAGAGGGGCTGATCGATCTGCCGGT
>DASWTR010000241.1:0-3051 GCA_036402035.1 Sphingomicrobium sp. | reverse complement strand
GTCCAAAGATCTGCCCGCGCGGAACGTCGAAACTGACCTCGTCGAGCGCCCGCTTCGGCTCGCTGCCCTTGCTCCGGTAGGTCTTCGACAATCGGTCGATGCGAATGGCCGGCTCGTTCATCGCGATTCGCATAGCGATGCGGGGGCAGCGGCGAAAGCCAATGCGGCGAATGAAGCATTCACCTTACGGATCATCGCAAGTTTCGCGTTAACCAAGCGGGCATCGCTCTCGGCATTTCCCGGATAGCCGCTCCATATGGTTAAATTTCAACGGTAAATTTGCGGAAACCTGATGCATTGAAGAGCTGTTGAGAGGCGTTCATCCATTTTGGACCCAGCACGATCAACGTGTGGGGAACCAAGAAATGCGCTTGAAAATCACTCTCGCGGCCTTGGCCGCATCCGTCGCCTTCGCCTCGCCGGCGACGGCCCAGACTTCGGCGGTCGAACCGGCCATTGCGCGCGGAACCGTGCTGCAGCGGCTGACGCTGACCGAAGACGCCGACCTCGACTTCGGAACGGTTCTTGCCACGGCCACGGCTGGCGACGTCGGCATCAGCGCCGACACCGGCGTTCGCAGCGTCAGCGGCGGCGTGTCCGCGGTCGCGATCAACGCGGGCCACCGCGCGCAGTTCACCGGCTACGGCACTCCGGGCACGCAGGTGAACCTAAGCCTGTCCTACCCCGCCTTCCTGACCAGCGGCGCCAATGTCGTCGCGGTGGACCCGACCGTCGGCCTCTATCTCGACAGCGGCGGTGCCACCCGCACCATCAACGCTGCCGGCACGTTCCAGGTCGGCGTCGGCGGCCTGTTCAACATCGCGGCCAACCAGCCGAACGGTGTTTACACCGGCACGTTCACCGTTACGGCCCAATATCCGTGACTTTGACCGCTCGATAAGACCCCACTCTTATTGAAGCGGCGGGAGGCGGTTGCTAGGTGAGAGCCATGCAACCGCCTCCTGAAGTTTTTCGGACCAAGCATCATCGGGTCCATTGCGACGGCTCCGGCCAGGTCGACCCCGCGCTCGGCCACCCGCGCGTCTATTACCAGATCGACGACGAGCTGGGTTTCGTCGAATGCGGCTATTGCGATCGCCGCTTCGTGCTGGAGGGCGGGCCAGCGGACAAACAGGGCCAATGATCACCAGTTGCCGTCCCTTGGCCGACGACCGGTAAGTTCATCGATCCTGCGGCGTGTCGCCGGGGAAACCTGTTCCGGCAGAGCGTCGATGGGAAAGAAGCGCGCTTCCACCACTTCCCAGCCGTCGACCTTGGGCTCGTCGTTGGCAGTGGCTTGGAACAGATGGATCGTATCGCGCTTCCCTTCGGCGACGGAGGTGTAGGTCGCAACTGGTTCTACGTTGCTGATCTCGAGGCCCAGTTCCTCCCGAACTTCGCGGGCCGCAGCTTGCGCCGCACTTTCGCCACGCCGAATGCCGCCGCCCGGCAAGAGGAAGAAGTTGCGGTCGCCATAGCTGTTGCGGATGAGCAGCAGATCGCCTGCCTCATCAAACAACATGACTTTGACGCCTCTCGTCCTGACTCGAAGCAGCCGCAGCAGGGAGCGCCTCAGGATGAAGGCGTACTGGATCAGGTCGCGCATCGCGGCTGGTGATAGGCCCTGCGGACTGGCGCGAACAGCCAGCCTGACTATATCGGCTGGATGACCTCCTCCAGCGATCCGCGCGATCTCCTCTATCGAAGCATCGACCCTGGCGAGGCGGCGGCGCTCGCGCAGAAGCATCTCTCCCGGCATGACGATGGGGAACTCTACCTCCAGCATCGCGTGAGCGAGGCGTTTGGATTCGACGACGGCCGGCTGAAGACCGCCGACTATCATGTCGGCTCGGGGTTCGGCCTGCGCGGCGTAACTGGCGAGACCACCGCGTTCGCCCACGCCAATGAGATCAGCGCGGAAGCGATCGAGCGCGCCGCCCAGACGTTGAAGCTGCTCGACCCCACGAACGCGGTGCCCGCAGCCGCTCCGCCGCGAACCAACCGCTCGATGTACGGCGCCGAGGATCCGCTGACGCTCATCCCGTTCGCGAAGAAAGTCGAGCTCTGCCAGGCGATCGACGCCGCGGCCCGCGCTCGCGATCCGCGTGTCGCTCAAGTCAGCGTCGCCCTTTCGGGCAGCTGGTCGGCGATCGAGATCGTCCGCGCCGACGGTTTCGTCGCGACCGACGTCCGGCCGCTCGTGCGGCTCAACGTCTCTATCGTCGCCAAGCAGGGCGATCGCCGCGAAACCGGTAGCTTCGGGCTCGGCGGCCGCTATCTTTACGACCATCTGTTCGAGCCGAACACGTGGAGCCGGGCGATCGACGAGGCGCTGGCCCAGGCGCTGGTCAACCTCGACAGTGTGCCGGCGCCGGCCGGTGAGATGCCGGTGGTGCTCGGCCCCGGCTGGTGCGGTGTCTTGCTGCATGAGGCGGTCGGCCACGGTCTGGAAGGCGATTTCAACCGCAAGGGCACCTCGGCCTTTTCGGGGCGGATCGGCGAGCGGGTTGCCGCGCCTGGCGTCACGGTGATTGATGAAGGTTCGATCGAGAATCGCCGGGGCAGCCTCAGCATCGATGACGAAGGCACCCCGACCGGTCGCACCGTGCTGATCGAGGACGGCATCCTCAAGGGCTATCTGCAGGATCGGCTCAGCGCGCGGCTCATGGGGATGGAGCCGACCGGCAACGGCCGCCGCGAAAGCTTCGCCCATGCGCCGATGCCGCGCATGACCAATACCTTCATGCTCGGCGGCGAGGATGATCCGGCGGAGCTGATCACCCGCGTCAAGGACGGCATCTACGCCAAGAGCTTCGGCGGCGGCCAGGTCGACATCACCAGCGGCAAATTCGTCTTCAGCTGCACCGAGGCCTACCGGATCGAAGGCGGCAAGCTGGGCGCCCCGATCAAGGGTGCGACCTTGATCGGCGATGGTCCCAGCGTGCTGACCCGGGTCAAGGGCATCGGCAAAGACATGGCGCTCGACGAGGGGGTTGGTATCTGCGGCAAGGGCGGCCAGTCTGTCCCCGCCGGCGTTGGCCAGCCGACCTT
>DASWTR010000240.1:0-1829 GCA_036402035.1 Sphingomicrobium sp. | reverse complement strand
AACCGTGTCCAATGCCGGCGAAGCCCGATTATCGCGATCGATCGAGGAGGGTCCCCGCCGGCACGTGTTTCACTTGAACGTGCGCGGCGGAACCCGGCGGGGCGATTTCGGTGGCGAAGAAGTCGTCGATCTCGGCGAGATCAACGTCGGCGAGGTGCCGCCCGACTTTCCGGAACCGGACGTCGAATTCGGCGAAGAGACCATCGACAAGGCGCGCCAGATAGGCGTCGGCCTCGCCTATCACGGCCGCTGGCAGGACGTCGGCGAGTTCAGTGTCGGGGTGCAGAAAGTCCGCTACAAGAAGACGATCGACGCGCCAGACGAAGCCCCGATCGTCACGCGCGCCGAACCCTGGCTGTGGAACGCCACCCTGGCGATCAACCTGGCCGAAGGCCTGGTCGCCTATGCCGGCTATACCAAGGGTCTCGAGGATAGCGGCGTCGCGCCCGAAATCGCGGTCAATCGAAGCGAGGCGCCCCCCGCGCTCCTGACCTCACAGCGCGACTTCGGAATCCGCTACGCGTTCGGTCCCATGCGGCTGGTGGTCGGCGCGTTCGATGTCCGCAAGCCTTATTTCAATCTGGATCCCGGCCTGGTCTTCAAGCAGCTCGGCACGGTTCGCCACCGCGGGGTCGAGATCTCGCTGGCGGGCGAGCCGATCAAGGGACTCAATGTCGTCGCCGGCGCGATTTTGATGAGACCGCGTGTCTCCGGCGAAGCCGTGGACCTCGACCTGATCGGGCCCAGGCCGGTCGGCCAGCCGCAGCGAACCGCCAGCCTCAACCTCGACTACCGCTTGCCATGGCATGAGCGATTGTCGGTCAACCTCGGCATCCAGCATCTCGGGAAGCGCGAAGGCAATGCCGAGAACACGCTGACCATTCCCGGACGTACCCTGGTGAACGTCGGTGGCCGCTATCGCTTTCAGCTGGCCAGGCTTCCGGCCACGTTCCGCCTGCAGGTGGCGAACCTGTTCGACGATTATGCCTGGAACGTGACGGGGAGCGGCGCGCTGCGACGGGTTCCGCCTCGCCGCGCCAACGCGACGCTGTCGGTCGACTTCTAGGTCTTTTGCGCCTCGAGCGCGGCCCGCACCGCGTTTTCCAGCGCCACGGTCCGAAACGGCTTGGCCAGGATCGCGGCACCGGGCGCGACGCGGCGGATGGCGTCGGTCTCGTTATAGCCGGACACGAACAGGATCGGCTGGTCCGGCCGCGTCGCCAATATATGGCCGGCGACCTCGGCGCCGGACAGGCCGGGCATGATATAATCGATGATGACCAGGTCGGGATTGCTGGCGCCGAATTTTTCGATCCCTTCACCGCCGTCCGCCGCCTCGATCACCTCATGGCCATACTCCTCGAGGCTGGAGGCGATGAAGTGGCGAACGTCGGGATCGTCGTCGATCACCAGGACCGTCGCGGCCCCGCGCGAACGGCGTAGCTCGTCGCCAGTCGCGCCGCCGCTGGCCGGCACCTCGGCATCGCGGTCGGCGCGGCGGAAATAGAGCCTGACGGTCGTGCCGCGGCCCTCCTCGCTGTCGATCCGGACCGCTCCGCCGCATTGCTTGGCCATGCCATAGACCATCGATAGGCCCAGCCCGGTGCCCTTGCCGACCTCCTTGGTGGTGAAGAAAGGTTCGAAGGCGCGCGACAGAACGTCGGGAGACATGCCGAAGCCGGTGTCGACGATCGACAGCTCGACATAGGCCCCGGGCGCCAGCTCCGGGTCATTGTTGAACCGGCGCTTGCGGCTGCTGATGGTCAGGGTGCCGCCGTCGGGCATGGCGTCGCGGGCGTTGATCGCCAGGTTGAGCACCGCGACCTCCA
>DASWTR010000239.1:0-1635 GCA_036402035.1 Sphingomicrobium sp. | reverse complement strand
TGGACCAACAACAATGCCGAGGCGCGGGCGATCGTGATCCACAACGCCTGGTATGCCGAGCCGGAGATGGTCGACATCCACGGCAAGCTGGGCCGCAGCCAGGGCTGCTTCGCGTTCAGCCGCAAGGACCAGTGGCATGTGATGCAGCGGTTGGGCGAGGGACGACTGATCTATGCGGATAAAATCGCCTAGTTCTCACTAGTTGGAGCATGAAAAAAGGGCCGCGGAAACGCGGCCTTTTCTTATCTGGAAGCCACCTTCGGAGCCGGTTTTTTCCCTGGCGCCTTGCCGTCGCTGTCGAGCAGCGCCTCGATCACCTTGCCGTCGCGCTTGTAGACGTCGTCGTAATTCACGATCGAACCATCGACGTTCGCGGCCATGCTGAAATAGACGATATAGACCGGCAGGGGCTTCACGAAATTGGCCTGCTTGGTTTTCTTGGAGGCCAGGGTTTCCTGGACCTTCTCCGGCGTCCATTCCCCGCCATCGTCGCCGAGCAGCATGGTCGCAAGCTCCAGCACGTCCTTGGTGCGGATGCAGCCGTGGCTGGCAGCGCGGATCTGGCTGTTGAACCGGCTCTTGGCGTTGGTGTCGTGCAGGTAGATGTTGTGTTCGTTGTACATCACGAACTTGAGCTGGCCGAGGGCGTTGGTCGGGCCGGCCGGCTGACGCCAGTGGCTGAACTTGCCGTTCTTGCCCTTGACCGCAACATAGCCGGGCTTGCCCGCGACCTCCGGCCAAATGCTTTTGGGCACTTCCCACGTCGGATTGAGGATCACGCCGACCGCCGTCGCCGTAAGTTGCGGAGTCGGAGTCTTGATTGCGCCGGCGACGGCCCGGGTCTTCCACCGCGTCGCGCCATTTTCGACCAGTGTCGCATAATAGCTGGGCACGTTGACGATGATATATTTCTGCCCAAGGTCGCGCGGCAGCCAGCGCCAGCGATCCATGTTGAGGCGGATTCCGTTGACCTTCTTCACTTCCGAGCGCGGCGTCGCCGCCAGCGCCGTCTTCAGTGACGCATACTGCGGATGGGTCGGAAGCAGGCCGTTGAGGGCATCAGCGATGCGATTGGTCTGTAGCGCCGTCACCAGCAGCGCCCGCTGGCGTGCTTCGTCGAGGTCTTTGTCGACGACATGCCAGCCGACCCGCGCCTCGCCGCGAACATGGCCCAGCGCCAGGTCCGACGAAACCAGGTTGAACCGGTCGGTGGCTTCCTTGGCGAGCACCGCAGGATCGCCCGACGTAATCGCGGCGAGCAACCCGTCGGGCCCATAATCCGCCGGATTCAGCCCTTCGCGGCCGATATTGTAGATATAGTTGAGCAGCGCCCGCGCCTGGTCCGGCTGCCAGATCGGTGGCGGGGGAGGCGGCAGCGGGGCAAGCGGCTCGCTTGCCGGCGCTTGGGTGGTCGCCGCTGGAGCGTTAGGGCTAACCGTTGCCGGCGAAGGCGCGGGAGGCTGCACCCTCGGCGTTGCAGTCGCGACCGGTGCCTGAGCCAAAACCGCACCAAGCGGCATCGCCGCCGTTACCGCCAACAGCGTGAATCGATTCCAACGCAATTTCGTCACAGCCTTCTAACCCCCGGTCCAAGTCCCTGCGCCTATGTCGAGGCGACCACATAGGCCAAGCCAA
>DASWTR010000238.1:0-3055 GCA_036402035.1 Sphingomicrobium sp. | reverse complement strand
CGTCATCCCCGCGAAAGCGGGGGCCCAGCAAGACAAACAATCTTCCCGCTTTCGCGGGAATGACGATATGTAGCGTACATGACTCCCGTCGAGCTCATCGCCCTCGCCGCCTCGACCAGCCTGCTGGCCGGATGGCGGCTTTATCTGGTGACGCTGATCACCGGGCTCGGCATGAAGTTCGGCTGGATCGCCCTGCCCGACCAGCTGCGGGCGCTCGATGTGCTGGCCAACAATTGGGTGCTGGCAATCGCGGGGGTCGGGACCTTTGCCGAATTCTTCGCCGACAAGATTGCCTGGGTCGACAGCGCCTGGGACGCAGTCCACAGCTTCATCCGGCCGTTGGGCGGCGCGCTGCTCAGCCTGGCGATCATCGACGCCGGCGACCCGGCCTGGCAGGTCGGAAGCTTCCTGCTCGGCGGCGGCTCGGCGTTCATTGCCCATGCCGGCAAGGCGGGGGCTCGCACCCTGGTCAACACCAGCCCCGAGCCCTTCTCCAACGTCGCCGTGTCGACCGCCGAGGATGTCGCCACCGGCGGCCTGCTAGCGCTGGCCATCGCCAATCCCATTGCCGCGGCGGTAATCGCCTTCCTACTGGTCGCCCTGTCAATCTGGCTGGTGTTCGAAGCCCGCCGCGCGTTGCGTAAGCTCATCGACCGTTTGAACCCGCCCCGGCCGACGGCGTGAATCGCGCATCCGTTAAAGCACGGCACGACCCGCGCTGGACGCTGGTCATGTCGGTCGCGGCCAGCTCATTGAGCTTCATCGACGGATCGATCCTCAACGTCGCCCTGCCCGCGATCCGCGAGGGCACCGGCGCCGGCGCGGCCGAGGTGCAGTGGGTGGTCAACATTTACACCCTCCCCCTTGCCGCGCTGATTCTGCTCGGCGGCGCGCTTGGCGATCATCATGGCAGAAGGCTGTGGCTAGTGATCGGCACGGCCCTGTTCGGCGCCGGTTCGCTCGCCTGCGCCCTCAGTAGCTCGCTCGAACCGCTGCTGTTCGGCCGCGCCCTCCAGGGCATCGGCGCCGGCCTGCTGCTGCCCAACAGCCTCGCCCTGCTCAACGGCGTCTATGAAGGCGAGGCGCGCGGGCAGGCGATCGGCACCTGGGCCGCGGCCGGCGCGATCGCCGCCGCCATCGCGCCGCTGATTGGCGGCTGGCTGGTCGAGCATGTCGGCTGGCCGAGCATCTTCTGGATCAACCTGCCGTTCGTCGCCGCGGCGATCTTCATCGCCTTGACCCGCGTCGAGGAAGTCCGCGAACCTGAAAAGGCAAGGCTCGACGTGATTGGCGCGCTGCTCGCCACGCTCGGTCTCGGCGCGGCGACCTATGGCCTGACCTTATGGTCGCAGACCTTCGCCCTCACCACCATGGCTGCGGCCGGGCTGGCGCTCGGCGCAGTTCTGCTGATTGCCTTCGTGCTGTGGGAGATGCGGCTCGGTGACAGGGCAATGGTCCCCCTGTCCCTGTTCAAGAACCGCTGCTTCTCGGCGCTCAACCTGATGACCTTCCTGCTCTACGGCGCGATGGGCGGGTCGTTCCTGCTCATTCCCTATGTGCTGATCGAAGCCGGCGGATATTCACCGATCGAAGCGGGGCTGTCGCTGCTCCCAATGTCGATCCTGCTGGGGCTTGCGTCGCCTATGATGGGCAAGCTCGCCGTGCGGCTGGGTCCCAAGATTCCGCTCACCGTCGGCCCGGTCGTGGTCGGAGCCGGCCTCCTCCTCGCCACCCGCATTTCCGAAAGCCAGGCCTATTGGACCCACGCCTTCCCGGCGATCCTCGTCATATCGATCGGCATGGCGCTGGCCGTTGCCCCGTTGACGAGCACCATCCTCGCGGCAGTCGACAAGCATCAGACGGGGATGGCATCGGGCTTCAACAGCGCCGTCGCGCGGATCGGTGGCCTGATCGTCGTGGCGCTTTTGGGCGCAGTCCTGATGGGGACCGGCAAGGATTTGCTCAAGCCCTTCTCCATCGCCTTGGTCGCTATGGCGGTGACCGCCGCGCTCGGTGGTGCGGCATCCTTCTTCGGCCTTCGCGGGAAATGGCAGCGCCATGAACCCGAGACGGGGCAAGTGAGTTGAAGCCTGTCGAACAGACAGGAGCTTCGCCATGCCCGAATCCAACCGCCCGCTGATCGAGCGCGTCGCCCGCGTCCTCGCCGGGGCCGCGCACAGCAGCAATGCCGAGGGCAGCGACCCGTCGGCGGGGAGGAAGGTCGACCTGGTATGGCCGGAGCACGTCAACGAAGCGCTGGCCGTGCTCCACACGATGCGCGAGCCAGACGAGGCTATGGCGGCGGTCGGCGATGTCGAGATGTGGCGCAACATGGTTGAAGCCGCCATCGCCCAGCGCGTCGACGAGAGCGAGGCGCAGCCAAGCTAGGGCGACTCCGCCGTTCAATTTGTGGTAAACAGCCGCCTCTCACGACTCAGGGGGAAGCGGTTATGGGGCGTTTCAATCGGCTTGCTATTGCGTTCGCTTCGACCAGCCTGCTGGGCGTAGCGGCGCCCATCCAATTCAACGGCGATTTGCTGTCCTTGCTCGATCCATCCGCCCGGATGGCGAGCCTGTGCGGCGGCGGCAAATCTTCGTCGATGCGCGACCGGCTGGCTATGGTGGCCGCCGTTGTGCAGGCCCAGCAGGCGCCGGCGATCCGGGTCTACGACGGACTGGGCAAGGTCGATTTCCCGATCAGCACAACGAGCCCTGAGGCACAGCGCTATTTCAACCAGGGCCTCGGCTTCGCCTACGGCTTCAACCACGCCGCCGCCATCGCCTCGTTCCGTGAGGCGCAGCGGCTCGACCCCAACTGCGCCATGTGCTTCTGGGGCGAAGCGCTTGCCCACGGCCCCAACATCAACGCGCCAATCACGCCCGATGCCAACAAGCTGGCGCTCGCAGCGGTCGCCAAGTCGCAAGAGCTTTCAGTCAACGTCACACCGGCCGAGCGCGCGCTGATCATGGCACTGGCGAAGCGCTACTCGGCCGATCCCAACGCCCAGCGTGCCGAGCTCGACGGCGCCTATGCGGACGCGATGCTGATGGTCGC
>DASWTR010000237.1:0-24494 GCA_036402035.1 Sphingomicrobium sp. | reverse complement strand
TGCAGGCGGCAGCGGCGGCGGCGGAGGCGGTGGCGGCGGTGGCGGCGTGTAGAAATTATAGGTCAGCGTCGCCAACAAAGAGTGCGACGAAAACCTCCCGTTCAGCTCGTCTTCGCCTTCGTCTCCGAGCGACACCTTGAAGCGGCTTGGGCGAAAATAACGATACTTGAGGCCGAGATCGACATTGGGATTGAGTGCATAGCGGACGCCCGCGATCGCCTGCCAAGCGACACCGCCGTCCTTGACAGTTTCTTCGCCGAACAACCCGTCGAAATCGGTCTTGCCCCAGGCAAATCCCACGCCCGGTCCGGCATAAAAGCTCAATCCATCCTCGTTACCGACATCGAGCAAGAGGTTGGTCATGATCGCGATGTAGCGGGTGGCATCCTCGCCCTCGAAAACCGTGTCGCCGTCGACGGTGACTTCATCGTGGCCGGCGCGCTTGTAGGACAGGTCGAGCTCGGCCCGAACCATGCCCCCGTCGTAACCAAAGATGACCCCGATATCGTAGCCGAGCTTGTGGTCGAGCTCGAGGAAGTCGTCGAAGTCTGACGTCGCGGTATCGAGATCCATGTCGACGTCGCTGGCCCACATGGGCCCGGCTTCGACTCCGAGATAGAGCGTCTTGTCGCGCGCAAGCGCGGGTGTCGCTGTCAGGACCGTCGCGGCCAGCAGCGCGGCACAAGTTCGACGTAGCATGGTTAACCCCCGTTCTTCATGACGAACCCGTTTTGTTTAACAGAGTTAAACTCGGACTGCCAGCGCGGGAATTACCCTGCGTTAACCGCCAGGATTGGGCGGCTGGATCGGACGGAGTTGAAAGGCGGATTCGTCAGGCGTTGACCGCGATGGCGCCGCATTCGGCGGCACGGCGGGCGAAATCCTCGGCCAGTTTGGCGTGCCATTGGCGGGCCTGGGGGGTGATGGCGCGCTGGGCGGCGGTGCGCTCTTCCGCGGCGCGCCGCATATAAAAACGCTGGTTTGAGACCATCCGTCCACTCCCCCGACCGTCACTTCGGCGGTCCGCACCCTGCGCGCAAAAGGTAAAGCGATGGTTAATATCCACAGGGGCCATTCGTCCCCCGATGGCACAGAAGCGCGGCGCCGCGGTGACAGGGCCCGCGAATCGGCTTATCGTTGAAACCTAACGACTCGTCGCTCGTTCAAGCCGACAATGGAAGGAACGATCATGCGTAGTTCGAAAGTCACCCCGTTCGATCCCGCCCGGCGCGGCTACCACGCCGTCTATCGGGAGAACCAGGTCAATCACTGCCCCGGCTGCGGCCGGACCCATTGGTATGTCGGCCGGACCCTGGCCGAGTGCGGCTTCTGCGCGACCGCGCTGCCGCTGTCGGAAAGCTTCCGGCAGCCGGCGACGGCGGTGATCATCACCCGTTCGCGCCCGCACCAGCCGTCCGCCTTCGCGGCTTAGGCCGCGAGGCGCGCGTCCGGCGAGCGGGGCGGGCGCGCGTCACCTTTGAATCCGCGCGTCTCCGGGATTATATTACAGCCATGAAACGCTTTGCTGCTTTGCTGATCGCCGCGGCGCTCGCCGCGCCCCCGGCCCATGCGCTGGTGGGTGCTGGCAACTTCACCCTGGTCAACCGGACTGGCGCCAATATCAGCGCGCTGCAGATCCGGCGGGTCGGCACCACCGCCTGGCAGCCGTTGGGGGGCAACCCGGCCGCGGGATCGCGGGTCGCGGTCGCCTTCACCAACCCCGACTGCGCGTTCGACATTCAGGCGAAGCTGGCCGACGGCAAGACCGCCATGTTCGGCGGCGTCAATCTATGCGATGCGACCGTGGTGACCCTGAACCGAGGATCGGGCGGCGATCTCTGGGTCGATTACGACTGATCCGCCGCGGCACCGGCCGCCGCAGCATCTTCCCCTGACCTGATGTCTCCGCCTCCGGCCGAACGCTGTCGAGCAGCTTCGCGCCGGCGATGAACGGCACGCCGAGGCATGCCGCGGCCAGGATTAGACCGGCGTTGCCCGGATAATTCTGCATGTAATGAAAGCCGCGCTCGATCGATCCGACGGCGATGGCGTAGGTCACCAGATAAGCCTCGAGGCGCGTCTTGATGACAAACAGGCGACCGATTTTGCGAAGCATCGTCATGGTTAAGCCAACGCCGTAAAATTGGCGCCGTTCCGCCCTTTCCCGTTTAAGGACAGTGGTTAGCCGCCCGTTAACGTTTCGGGATTAGACCATGAATTGAGTCGGGTCGAATCCCGCTCGGGCGGTGTCCCAATTCGGGCTATTGCAGCTCGGGCAAGTCGAGGATGTCGAGCAGCGCGGCTCGTGCCCGCTCGATCTCAGCGACCAATACCGGCGCTTGAATTTCGTCGGACGCGATTTCTTCCGGCCAATAACGGCCGATGACATCCGCCAGCCGGTCGAGCCTGGCCTCATCCACCAGGAAGCGCGGGTCGACGTCGGCGGGGTCGCATTGGACACGAAGGCGCAGACAGGCTGGCCCGCCGCCATTGGCCATCGACTGGCGGACGTCGACGAAATTGACCCGCCGGATCGCGCCGTTGGAGGCCAGGTGCCGCTCGATCCACGCCGCGACCGACGGCGTGTCGCGGCACTCGGTCGGCGCGACCAGGGTCATCGCGCCGTCCGGCGGCGTTACCAGCTGGGCATTGAACAAATAGCTTTTCACAGCGTCGGCCAGCGGCACCTCGGCATCGGGCACCTCGACCAGCTCGAAGTCCGGCAGCTTGGCGGCGAGCTCCGTGACCAGCGCGTCCCGATCGGCAAACGCTTTCTCATGGGCGAACAGCACCGGCCCGTTGGCGACTGCGACCACGTCATTGTGGAACGCACCGGCCGCGATCGCTTCCTCGCTCTGCGCAGCGAAGACGGTGCGGTCGGGCTCGAGGCGGTGCAGCCGGGCAATCGCCTTCGATGCCTCGACATGCTGGCGGGCTGGGAAAGGGCCTCCGGATACACCGTAGACGAACACCTCGACGCCGGCCTCGCCGTGCGACGGTGCCAGCCGCATATGGTTGGCCGCGCCCTCGTCGCCGAACGCGGTCGGGACCGGGCCATGCACGGCGAACGCGTCTCTGGCGAAGGCGATACGCAGCTGCGCCAGCGTCGCCGGCCACTCGTGGCTGCGGTGCGGCATCGTCTTCAGATTGGCGACCGTCAGATGGCACTTGCCGTCGCCGGTGTCGGGTGAGGGGCTGACCGTCGCCGCATTGGCCGCCCACATCGACGAGGCGCTCATTGCATTGGCGGCGATGTGATGGTCGGCGCGTTCGATGTCGGTACCAAGCTCCGCCAGCCAGCGATGCGCCGGCCGCGGCTGCGGCAGGACGATGCCCTGCACCAGCCCCAGCGCAATGTTGGACCGCATCTTGTCGATGCCTTGCAGCGCCGCCGCACGCGGCTGCGACACATGACCAGCGTTGCGCATCGCCGCGAGGTTGCCGAGGCTGAGCCCGGCATAATTATGGCTCGGTCCGACGATGCCGTCGAAGTTGATCTCCCGGATCATCGGCTAACGGCCAGCACGCGGTCGCCCGGCCCGACATTGAGCATCTCCATCGTTCGCGGGTCGACCAGCAGCTCGCCATTGTCGGTCTTCTGCACCTGGCCGTAGCAGGCGGCGAAATCATGCCGGACGCCCGCGGCGAGCATCATCGTCGCACCGCCATTTTCATTGGCTCCGGCGACCCGCGCCCACTCCGCTTCCATCACCGTCTTGATCTTGTCGGTCCGGCAGGTGACCGTCGGCCCGCCGTCGAAAATGTCGATATAGCTGTCCCAGTCGAAGCCCTCATTCTCGAGCATCTTGAGCGCCGCCCGGCCGGTCGGGTGCGGCTGGCCCATCACGGCGCGGGCGCTTTCGGGCAGCATCGAGACATAGATCGGCGTCTTGGGGAACAGGTCGGCGATGAATTGCGTACCGTGGATCGCATTGAACTCGTCCGCCTCGGGGAAGCTCATGCCGAAGAAGCGGCCGCCGATCGCGTCCCAGAAGGGCGAGTTGCCCGACTGGTCCATCACCCCGCGCAGCTCGGCCAGCACGCTGTCCCCGAACCGCGGCCGATGCTGCTTGATGAACAGGTAGCGCGATCGGGCGAGCAGCATGCCAAGCCCACCGGCGCGCTCCTGCGGGTGCAGGAACAGGCCGCCGACCTCGCTGAACCCTTCCAGGTCGGTGGTGAGGTTGAGCGTCTGGTTGCGGAAGATCCGCCCCAGCTCCTCGCTCTTCGTCGTCAGGGTGGAGATGAGGTAGCTGTAGAATGGCCGGTCGGTGCCGACCGCGCCGAAGATCTGGCACGTGCCGCGGATCTGGCCGGTGTCGATATTCTCCAGCATGAAGACATACAGGTCGTCGCCGGTGGTCTCGCCTTCGCGGCTGAAGCCTTCTTCCGACCGCGCCAGCTTCGCCTCCAGCGTGTCCTTCTCCGCCGGGAGGTTGGTGAAGCCGCCCCCGGTCAGCTTGGCCAGATCGTAAAGCGAACGAAGATCGTCGGGCCGGGCGGCGCGGATTCGGCAGGTCATGCGCCCTCGGCCAAACGCAGGATGGTCAACGCCGACAGCGCGGCGCGCTCGGCAAGGCTATCGACGATCAGAAATTCCTCCATCGAATGAATGCTTCCGCCGCGCACGCCCATCGTGTCGATCACGGGCACGCCGCAGGCGGCGATATTGTTGCCGTCACATACGCCGCCGGTCGATTTCCACGCGATCGACTGACCGAGGTCGGCGCCGGCCTGCTGGACCAGCTTGAACAAGGCTTCGGCCTCGGGCGTCATCGGCTTGGGCGGCCGGGCGAAATGGCCGTGGACTTCAATCTTCACATCATGCTCGGCCGCCACGGCGGCAACGGTCGCGTCGATCAGTACTTGCGCGCGTGCCTGATCGTCGAGCGTATCGGGCCTGAGGTTGACGCGAAGCACTGCCAGATCGGGAACGACATTGTTGGGCGAGCCGCCGTCGATCTTGGCCGGATTGACCTTGAGGCCCGGCCCGACGGCCGCCTTGAGCCGCAGTGCAAGGTCCGCCGCCGCGATCAGCGCGTTGCGGCCCTCTTCCGGGTTGCGGCCGGCATGGGCCGATCGGCCGTAGACGGTGAAGGCGAAATTGCCGCTGCCCGGACGCGCACCGGCCAGCGTTCCATCGGGCAGGGCGGAAGGCTCATAGGTCAGCGCGGCACGCTTGCCTCTGGCCGCTTCGGCGATGAGCGCGGCTGAGCCCAGCGAGCCGACTTCCTCGTCGCTGTTGATGATCACTTCATAGCCGAGGACGCTCACGGCGGGGCTGGCCTCCACCGCCTTCAATGCCGCCAGCATCACCGCGATGCCGCCCTTCATGTCGGCGACGCCGGGGCCGTTCAGCACCTTGCCCGGCTCCAGCCAGCTCAGGGCCTGGAACGGATGATCCTGGCCGAATACCGTGTCCATATGGCCGGTGAAGAGCAGCTGCACCGGCGCCTCGGGCCGGACCTGAAGGTGGAGGTTGCGGCCGTGCGGAACCTCATAGGCCTTGCCGGCGGCATCGATCGCCTCGACCGGCGTCGGCTCGACCATCCGCACCTCGCCCGGCAAATCGGCGAAGGCACCCGCGAGCCTCGCCCCCAGCACCGCCAAACCCTCCAGATTGCGGGATCCCGTGTTGACCGCGCACCAATTCTCGACCTGCGCGAGCATCGGCGCGGCCGAAGCCACTTCGACGCAGGATCGTTCCGGGCTGGTCAGTTCCCCCATGGGAGGGGCTCTAGCGTGAGGAAAGGGCGAAGGCCACACCCGCGAAGCGCGCCATTTTCTGGTTGGACTATCGGCCCCGCCGCCCTAGCTTCCCGGCCGACCAGTCATCGTTGTCGGGGGGCATATGAAGAAATCACTAGGTATCGTCATTCCGCTCTGGGCGGCCGCGGCGGCGCTGCCCGCCTGGGCTGCTTCCGCGCAAAGCGCTGCAACCCCGGAAGAGGCCCTCGACAGTATGGAGCGCAGCTCCAAATAAAGCAGAGCCTTCTCGGCCTTGCCCTCTGGGTTCAGTGTATTATATATATGATACACATCCACAGGAGGAGGCCGATGCTTGAAAATCCAGTCGCAAAGCGGACGGCAATCGCGGCCGCCATCGGCGCGGTCGTTGCCATCCCGCTTCCCTTCATCGGCCCCATCGTCGGCGCCCTTGTCGGCGGCGGCGTTGGTTACTTCACGGCGGACAAACGGAGCTGAGGCTCAAAGATACTCCGAAAATCCGTCGACGATCGCGCGGTACATGTCGCGTTTGAACGGCACGATCAGCTCGGGGAGCAAATGCGGTTCGACCCATTTCCAGTGGCTGAACTCGGCGTGCTTGGTATGGATATTTACGTCGTCGTCGGTGCCGAGGAAGCGGGCCAGGTACCAGTCCTGAAGCTGCCCCTTCCACTTCCCGCCCCATAGGCGCGACGCGATCGCGTCCGGGATGTCGTAGCGCAGCCGCTGGGGATGGCAGGCGATCTGCTCGACCAGCTTCGGTTTGATCCCCGTCTCTTCTTCCAGCTCGCGCAGCGCGGCCGGCCAGGACTCTTCATCTTGGTCGATCCCGCCCTGTGGCATCTGCCAGGCTTCGTCGCGATTATCGATCCGCCGCCCGACGAACACATGATTGTCGGCGTTGAGCAGCATCACGCCAACCCCGCGGCGATAGAGATGGTCGTCGGTCATTGGCGCTCCTTTTTTCCTCCTCCGGATTTCCGGGGGAGGGGAACCAGCGTAGCTGGTGGAGGGGTTCTTTCGCCTAATCAAGTGGCCCCTCCACCGCCTTCGGCGGTCCCCCTCCCCTGCAAATGCAGGGGAGGAAACAGGTGGCGAAAAGCCCCTCGCAGTCCTATTGTGGGAACAAAGCCAGACACTCGAAGGAACGACATGGCCACGGCCACTCATCAAGTTACCGAAAAGGAAGCCGGCGCTCATCCGCCGCTGGAAGCGGTTGTCGTGCGGTTCGCCGGCGACAGCGGCGACGGCATGCAGCTGACCGGCGGCCAGTTCACCTTGTCGACCGCATTGGCCGGCAACGACCTCGCCACCTTCCCCGATTTCCCGGCCGAAATCCGCGCGCCCCAGGGTACGACCTTCGGCGTCTCGGCCTTCCAAATCAATTTCGGCTCGTCGGCGATCGAGACCGCGGGCGACCAGCCCGATGTGCTGATCGCGATGAACCCGGCAGCGTTGAAGATGAACGCGACCGCGCTGCGCGAAGGCGGGCTGATCATTGCCGATGAGGGCGAGTTCACGCCGCGCAACCTGGCCAAGGCGGGCTATGATGCCAACCCGCTCGAGGACGGTAGCCTGGCCAAGTGGCAGCTGGTCCATTTCAACATCTCGCAGCTGACCCTCGACGCGGTGAAGCCGTTCGGCCTCGGCAACAAGGAAGCGCTGCGTTGCAAGAATATGTGGACCCTCGGCCTGGCGCTGTGGATGTTCGACCGCGACCGGCAGCCGATCGTCGACTGGCTCAACGCCAAGTTCGCCAAGAAGCCCGAGCTGGCCGAGGCCAATATCGCTGCCCTCAACGCGGGCCACGCCTATGGCGAGACGGTCGAAATCGGCGGCCAGGTCCGTCAGAAGCATATCGACGCGGCGCCGGCCGAGCCCGGCCTCTACCGCACCGTCACCGGCGCGGAATCGCTGTCGCTCGGCCTGATCGCGGGCGCCCAGCTGGCCGGCCTGCCGATGTTCTTCGGCGGCTACCCGATCACCCCGGCGTCGGCGATCCTCCACCATCTGTCGCGCCTCAAGGAATATGGCATCACCACCTTCCAGGCGGAGGATGAGATTGCCGCGATCTGCGCGGCGATCGGCGCCAGCTACGCCGGGCAATTGGGCGTCACCTCATCGTCCGGCCCCGGGATCGCACTCAAGGGCGAGGCGATGGGCCTCGCGATCATGACCGAGCTTCCGCTGGTGATCGTCAATTCGCAGCGCGGCGGACCGTCAACCGGTCTCCCGACCAAGACCGAGCAGAGCGATCTCTATCAGGCAGTCTATGGCCGCAACGGCGACGCGCCGCTGCCGGTGATTGCCGCTCGCTCCCCGGCCGACGCGTTCGACTGCGCGATCGAGGCGGTGCGGATCGCGACCCGCTACATGACGCCGGTGATGCTGCTGACCGACGGCTATATCGCCAATGCGGCGGAGCCGTGGAAGGTGCCGGACATGGGGGGCTATGCACCGTTCCCGGTCAGCTTCGCCGAAGGCCGCGCCCCGGCGCCCGACAATGACCAGGTGCTGCCCTACCAGCGCAACGGCGACCTCGCCCGTCCGTGGATCAAGCCTGGCACGCCCGGCCTCGAACATCGCATTGGCGGCATCGAGAAGAACCCCGGCACCGGCAATATCGACTATTCGCCAGAAGCCCATGCGGAGATGACCCGGCTGCGCGCCGCCAAGGTCGCCGGCGTAGCGGATTCAATCCCCGATCAGGATGTCTGCATCGGCAATGACAGCGGCAAGCTGGTGGTGGTCGGCTGGGGCTCGACCTTCGGCCCGATCCACCAGGCGGTGCGGCGGGCGAGGGCGCGTGGGTTGGACGTCAGTCACGTCCACATCCGCTACATCGCGCCCTTCCCGAAAAATCTCGGCGCGCTGCTCAAGGGCTATGAGCGGATCATCGTGCCCGAGATGAACAGCGGCCAGCTGAAGACGCTGCTCCGCGACCAGTTCCTGGTCGACGCCCGGCCGCTCAACAAAGTGTCCGGCCACCCCTTCCGCATCGCCGAGATCGAAGCGGCGATAGAGAAAGCACTAGCATGAGGGCGACACTATTTGTTCCCCGGCGAAGGCCGGGGTCCAGGAGCGCGAAGCGCTTAATTTTCTTGGGGTCGGCGAATAAACGCTGTTGCGCAGCGTCCTGGGCCCCGGCCTGCGCCGGGGAACAGAGATGAAACCGATCAACCCCTGGCCGCTGATTGCGATGCTGATCGTGGTCGTGTTCCTCTATCTCTGGTTCAACGGTTATTTGACATGAACGAAGTCGCGAAGATCACCACCGCCAAGGATTGGGCGTCCGACCAGGAGGTGCGCTGGTGTCCCGGCTGCGGCGACTATGCGGTGCTGAAAGCAGTGCAGCGGACCATGCCGGACCTCGGCGTGGCGCGCGAGAAGACGGTGTTCATCTCGGGCATCGGCTGCTCCAGCCGCTTTCCTTACTATATGGCGAGCTACGGTTTCCACACCATCCACGGCCGCGCCTGCGCCGTGGCGACCGGGACCAAGCTTGCCAACCCCGAGCTCGACGTGTGGATCATCACCGGCGACGGCGACGCGCTGTCGATCGGCGGTAACCATACGATGCACCTCTTGCGCCGCAACCTCGATTGCCAGCTGCTGCTGTTCAACAATGAGATCTATGGCCTCACCAAGGGTCAATATTCGCCGACCTCGCGGATGGGGACGCGCAGCCCCTCGACCCCGTTCGGCTCGGTCGACCGGCCGGTCAATCCCTGCTCCTATGCACTCGGCTCCGGCGCCCGCTTCGTCGCCCGCGGCATCGACGTGCACAAGAATCTGGTCGATGTGCTGAAGGCCGCGCACGCGCATCGCGGCGCCAGCTTCGTCGAAATCTATCAGAACTGCGTGGTCTATAACGACGATGTGTTCGCACCTTTCACGGCCAAGGAATTCGCGGCGGATCGGCAGCTGTGGCTGCAGCCCGGCGAGAAGATGCTGTTCGCCGGCGGTACCACGGGCATTGCGCTCGACTCGGAGCGGCTCGCGCTGAAGGTAGTCGATGGCGACAGCGACGAGGTGCTGGTCCATGACCCGAAGAACCGCTCGGTCGCCTATATGCTGGTCGAGATGCCGGCGACCGGCTTCCCGGTCGCGCTGGGCGTCATCTATGAGGATCCGGCGCCGACCTTCGACAGCGCGGTGATCGAACAAAATGCGGCGGCGTCGGTTGGGAAGCAGGCCGATCTCCAGGCACTGGTCAGCAAGGGCCAGACCTGGATGGTCGAAAAGGAACCGCGCGAAGAATAGAATTCGCGATAATGGGAGGACTGAATGGCGAAAGCGAAGACGGCCGCCGCGCCGAAGGCAAAGAAGAAATCTGCCAAGGCGAAGGCCGCTCCCGTGAAGGTCAAGAAGGGCGGCAGCAAGTCGAAGGGCAGCGCGGTCGACGCCTTGCTCAAGATCGCCGATCATCCCCTGGTGGGCGAGCTGGTCGCGATCGGCGCCACTGCGGCCGTCGCCGCGATTGCCCAGCAGGGTCTCGGCAAGAGCAAGAAGGGCGGCTCGAACAAGGCCGTCAAGGAAGCCGGCAAGGCAGCCGCTGCGGCGATCGGAGCCAGGCTGATCAGTGAGTTCGCTGAAGACAAGGCCGCGAAAAAGGCTAAGCCCGCAAAAGCGTAATACGGGCGCGGCCGACATCCCGCTCGGCATCAACCTCCCAGCCGCGGGGCGGCGACACCGCCTCCCCACGATGCGTCTCGACCGCCATCCAGCCGCCGGGCGCAAGCCAGCCGGCTTGGGCGACAGCAGCGGCAACCGCCGTGCCAGATCCCCGCTGGTAAGGCGGGTCAGCGACGATCAGGTCGAAGGGGTCACCGGACGGCAGCGAGGCCGCGGATATAGCCCGAATGGAAGTGCGGTCCCTAGCGCCGAACGCTGCGATATTGGTCTCGATCGCTTTGATCGCCGACCGATCGATTTCAACGAACGTCGAATGCACCGCGCCGCGCGACAGGGCTTCGAGGCCGAGCGCGCCGCTGCCGGCATAAAGGTCGGCAACCCGCAGCCCCTCGAAGCTGCCAAGACGGCTGGCGAGCATCGAGAACAGCGTTTCGCGGGTGCGGTCGGCAGTCGGCCTCGTGTCCCACCCCGGCGGCGCAACCAGCTTCCGCCCACGCCATTCGCCGGCGATGATTCTCATTTTAGGGTTTGGCGGAACCGAAACAGTTCCTCGCGCTGCACCTCGCCAATCGCGCCCGGCGCCAATCCCTCGACCGTGAACGGGCCATAGCTGGTACGGATCAGCCGCGAGACTTGCAGGCCGAGATGGGCCAGGACGTTGCGCACCTCGCGGTTCTTGCCCTCAGTCAGCGCCAGTTCGATCCAGCAGTTGCGCCCGGTCCGCCGCTCCAGATTGGCGTCGATCGAGCCATAGCGGATGCCGTCGATCGTCACGCCTTCGGACAGTTCCTCGAGCTGCGCCTGCGTCACATCGCCGAACGCGCGGGCGCGGTAGCGGCGGACGACGCCGGTGCTGGGCAATTCCAGTTGCCGCTTGAGCTCGCCGTCGTTGGTCAGCAGCAGCAAGCCCTCGGTATTATAGTCGAGGCGTCCCACCGGCATCAGTCGCGGAAGTCCTGGTGGCAGCTTGTCGTAAATGGTCGGGCGTCCCTTGGGATCGCGCGCCGCGGTCAGACAGCCTGCGGGCTTATAGAACAGGAACAGCCGTGCCGCTCCCGCCGGCTTCACCGGCTGGCCGTCAACCGTAATGCCTTGCAGATTCTCGAGCAGAGTCGCCGGCGTGGTCAGTTTCTCGCCATTGAGCGCAATCCGCCCCTCGGCGATCATCCGCTCGACGTCGCGGCGCGACGCGACGCCGGCCCGGGCGAGCAGCTTGGCGATGCGCTGCGGCCCTTCCTCCCGCGCCGGTCCGGGCTTAGGGCCGCGGGGCTTCGGCGCCGGCTTGCCGGGGCGGGGCGGCCCGCGCGGCACCGGGGCACGCTTCGTTCGTTGCGGGTGTATGTCTTTGGTCATGGGGTCTGGATGCTGTTCGGGAAGCACAAGCGCGTCGTCAATAGAATCCTCATCGTCGAGGATGAGCCGCTCACCGCGTTCGACAATGAAAAGCTGATCGTCGACGAGGGATATGAGGTGGTCGCAACGCTCGATCGCTTCAGCGAAGCGGTGGACAAGCTGGACCGGGAGAAGGTCGACCTCATCCTGTGCGACGTGCGACTGACCGGCGAACGGACTGGCGTCGACCTTGCCAAGCTGGCCCGGGAGCGGCGTATTCCTGTGATGTTCGTGACCGGTGACCCGCCAGACAATGCCGCCGAGCTGGTCATTGGCTGCCTGCTGAAGCCCTACACCGACCGGACCCTCAAGGCCGCGCTCGCCGCTATCGATAAATATTTGCGCGGGGAGAAGGTTAGGCCGCCCCGCGGGCTGACGCTCTATCCCGAGGCGAAGGTTTGAATGGCGTCGTCGACCCGGCGGTGGAAATCGACGATCCCCTGCTCCAATTGGCCGAGGACGATTTCGTCGATCTGACCGGAGGCGAGCCCCTTGTGACATAGCGCCGCGGCGTGGAAATCCTCGGCGCCGAAGGTGCCGCCGTCGAGCAGGTCCCAACTGCGCTGCCAATGCGCCTCGGCCTCGTTGGACACGGGCGCTTCCGGGATCAGCATGAAATCCTCGACCAGCGTGCGGTCGACGCCCTGCGGCATGCCGACCAGCAGGTTGATGTAATCGGGGCTGACGATGATCACCGAGGCGGGGAACAGCTGGTAGGTGTAGGTTAGCGCTTTGCGCACCTGACCCCAATCGTCGCGGTCGATCTCCGCCAGATAGGATTCGCGGCCGACCACCGCGCGCTGATGCTTGCCGATCATGTCGGCGGCGGTGATGCCGTCGGTGAAGAAGCTGGCGATAGTCGCGGCGTGCAATCGCTGAACGTGATAGCTTTCCAGGAAGGCGTCGACGAACAGCTTCCAGTTGGCGGCGACGTCATGGGTCCGGCGCCGGTAGAGGTAGAGATCACCCAGCCCGAACGCATCTAGATCGGGCGCCACCGCCTGCGCATCGCTGAAGTCGGCGGCGTCGTCCTTGGCCCACCATATCAGCCCGCCTGCCTCGAGCGACGGAAACTCCTTGAGCCCATGCGTGGATTTATCGAAATCGGGAAAACAGTCGGCGCGCGGCATGCCGGTTAGCTGACCGTCGGGCTTGTAGGCCCAGGCATGATAGGGGCACACGATCCGCTTGGCCGGGGCCACCTCATGGCTATCGATCAGTCGGGTGCCGCGGTGCCGACAAGCGTTGGCGAACACATGCGCCTTGCCATCCTGGTCACGCGAGATGATCAGCGGCGTCCCGTACCCATCATGCGCCACCGCCTGACCGTTGCCGGGCAATAGCGCCGAGGGCGCGAGCAGATGCGGCACCTTGTCGAATATCGCCAGCTGCTCGGCCTCGTAGCGTTCCGGGTCGATGTAAACGCTGGCGGGGAGCGTCTCCACGCCGGGACCGAGTGCGGCCTCGCCACGGGCCAGCGCATCGGCCAGCGCGCGTTGGCCCGGCGTCGGCCGGCGGGGGCTGCGGGGCATGTCCATCGATTCGAAGGCTGCGATACATTGTCTATCGTTGCAAGCTGGAACCTAATCGAGATCAACTTTTCTGGCCTCGCTTTTCGCTTCCGTCGCGGGATGAGCCTGCTAGGCTCCCGGCAAAATTCGATTTGGGAGTTGGAGGATGGCGACAGCGGCAATCGGCGAACAACCGAAGGGCCTCCGTTTGCTGCGCACCGCGCTTACCAACCGCAAGACTGCCATCATGCTGGTGTTCGGCTTTTCGGCGGGCCTGCCATTCTCGCTACTGGTCGGCACGCTCAACGCCTGGCTGGGCGAGGCCAAGGTCGACCTGGCCACGATCGGCATCATCTCCTGGATCGGCCTGGCCTATGCGTTCAAATTCCTCTGGTCGCCCCTGGTGGATCGCACGCGTCTGCCGGTCCTGGGCAAGCTTGGGCGTCGACGCGGCTGGCTGATCCTGTGCCAGTTGGCGCTGGCCGCGACCTTTCTGCTGCTGTCGCTGACCGACCCGGTGCTGGCCATCGGTACTTTTGCGCTGGTCGCGGTCGTCGGCGCCTTCGCATCGGCGACCCAGGACGTCGTTATCGACGCATGGCGCATCGACGTCGCGGACGAGCGGGCGACCGTCGAGATTCTGTCCTCAATCTATCAAATGGGCTTTCGTATCGCTGCGCTGGTCGGCGGAGCGCTTGCCCTGGTGCTGTCGGCCCGGATCAGCTGGCCCGGCGTCTATGCCACCATGGGCGTGGTGATGGCGCTGACGGTGATCGCGACCATGCTGGCGGAAGACACGGCGCGGCCCCCCGCCGAGCTCGGCGAACGCGAGCTTCGCGAAGCCGGCGCGCTGACTCCTCAGGTGCGGGCGATTGGCTTGGCCGTGGTCGGTGCCGGCTGGCTGTGGGCGATCGTCACCATTGGCGTCTTCATGACGCGCATGCTTAACATCGACCCGAACGATCCCAATCCGCCCAAGGCCAGCGAGTTCACGCAGAATGTCGGCCCATGGATCATTGCTGCAACGGTGTTCCTGCCCGCGCTGGTGGCGGCCGTGTTCAACTGGATGAAGGCGCGTGGCCAGAATGTGCTGACCGAGGCGCAGCCGGCCAACAGCGCCGCCGGCCGGGCCCTTGATCATGCCTATAGTGCGCTTCTGCTCCCGCTGGCGGATTTGATCCAACGCCTGCGCTGGGGTGCGATCATCGCGTTGGGTCTGATCCTCACCTACCGGCTGACGGACAGCATCTGGGGGCCCTTCGCCTTCCCATTCTACCTCGGCGAGCTGCAGTATACTGCCGACGAGGTCGCCTTTGCCTCGAAAATATTCGGCGTGTTCATGATCATCACCGGAATCGCGATCGGGGGCGTCCTGTTCGTCACGATCGGCCGGATGCCGACCTTGATCATCGGCGCGATCCTGGCCGCCGTCACCAACCTGCTGTACGCTGACCTCGCCGCCGGCGCGCCATACATCGATGCGTTCGCGCGGACCTTCGGGCTCGATGCTTTCGGCCAGGACTTGCGCATGGTGCGCCTGCTGATCGCCATCTCGGGCGAGAATATCGCGGGCGGATTGGCCGGTGCCGCTTACGTCGCTTACCTCTCCTCGATCGCCAGCAAGCAGTATAGCGCCGTCCAGTATGCGCTGCTGTCCTCGCTGACCCTGCTGGTCGGCTCCTTGGGGCGTGGCGCCTTGGGTGAGATGATTGAGACGGACGGCTATGTCGCCGTGTTCAACCTGTGCGCTGCACTCGGCGCCATCGCGGTGGTCTTCTGCATCTTCGAGTGGATCCGTTCAGAGCGGGAGCGCAGGCGGGAGAGCGCCCGGCCGGCGCTGGTGCCGGCCTCGGACGCCGCGCGAGCGGCCGAAGGTGACACCGCAGCTTAATCCTCTGGGCGGCGGTTTCAGCGCTCGTCAATTTGCAGTTTACCGCGCCGCAGGCTTCGTTAACTTCTGTCCGCTAAACCACTGGCGCGGCAATGCCTCATTCTCAGGACGGGCAGGAATTGGAATGATCGTCTACGCGGCCATCGTCGCGGTCCAGGTGGCGCTGATCATCGACGTCATCCGCAACGGCGCCAACCGCGTCTGGATCATGGCGCTGATGTTTCTGCCAATGGCCAGCACCATCGCCTACCTCATCGTTGAGGTGCTGCCGCGGATGAAGCACAACCGCCATGTCCGCCAGGCGCATGCCCAGATCGTCGACAAGCTGGACCCCGAGCGCGAGCTGCGCGCGGCGCGGGAAGCGCTGGATATCGCCCAGACCGCGGCTAACCGGATCCGATACGCCGATGCCCTGGTCGCTCACGGCCGGTGCCGCGAGGCGATCCCGCTCTACCGGGACGCGATCGGCAGCAGCCAGGCGGACTTTCGCACCGGCGAGAAGCTGGCCCGATGCCAATATCTGTCCGACCGGAATGAGGAGGCATTGGCGACGCTCGACGCCATGTCGCAGCCGAGCGCATCGAGCGACAAGGACCGCATTTCACTGCTTCGGGCGCGCATCCTCGATGACCTGGGCCGCGACAAGGAAGCCGAGGGTCTCTACGCAGAGCTGGTCAACCGCTATCCGGGAGATGAGGTGCGCTGTCGCTACGCAGGACTGCTGCTTAAGCAGGGGCGAAAGACCGAGGCCCGCCGCCTGCTCGATGAGGTCGAGCATCGGCTGAAGCGGATGGAACGGCACCAGCGCGCGGCCGATGGTCCGATGTATGATTGGGCGATGACCAAGCTGGCCGAGCTGCGCGCCTAGTCGGGCAGCGGCCCGTTGAGCGCCAGCAGCTCGCCGGCCATGTAAAGCGAGCCGAACACAAGCACCCTTGCCGGCTTGCGCAGCGCGGTCATCGCGCCGGCCAGGCTGGTCCGGGGGCGTGCCGGCAGGCCCATGCTCTCCGCCAAATGCGCCAACTCATCTGGCGAGCGGCACTCGTGGCCGTCGATCGGTAAGGTCAAGACCTCGGTGACGAGGCCCTTGAACGGGCGGAGAGTGCCGGCGGCGTCCTTGCTTTGCAGGCTGGCGAACAGCAGCACCAGCGGCAGGCCGTCGCGCCAATGCTTCCCGGCATAGTCCGCGACCAGCCGTGCGGCACTCGGATTATGCCCGCCGTCGACCCACAGCTCGCTGCCTTTCGGCAGCATGTCGTACAGCGGACCGCCATGCAGCTGCTGCAGCCGCGCCGGCCAGTTGGCCCAGCCCATCGCCGCGCTCAATGCCGACGGCGGGACGGTGATCGCCGACTGGTGTCGAAGCATCGCGACCGCCAGAGCCGCATTGAGCGCCTGATGCTTGCCCGGGAGACGGGGCAGGGGAAGGTCGAGTGCGCCCTGGCGATCGCGGTAGCGCAGCTTGGTCTGCCGCACGATGGCGTCCCAATGCATGCCGCGTGGCTCCCATATGGCGCCGGCATCATGCGCGACTTCGCCCACCTTTTCGGCGCTTCGCTGGGGATAGAGCTGGGTCACCAGCGGCACGCCGCGTTTGGCGATCCCCGCCTTTTCGGCGGCCACCTGCTCCATTGTGTCGCCGAGGAAAGCCTGGTGGTCGAGGCCCAGGCTGGCGATGCCGCACACCACGGGGCGTTCGACGATATTTGTCGCATCCAGCCGCCCTCCCAATCCGACCTCGAGGATGCAGGCGTCAGCAGAAGTTTCGGCAAAGGCGAGGAAGGCGACCGCCGTGTTTACTTCGAACAGGCTGGCGCCGATCTCGTTATTGGCGTCGACGACGCGGCCCATCAGCTCGCTCAGCCGGTCATCCTCGATCAGCCTGCCGGCGATGCGGATCCGTTCATTGTACCGGACAAGATGCGGGCTGGTGAATGCGTGAACACTCTTCCCCGCGGCTTCGAGCGCCGCCCGCAGGAAGGCGCAGGTCGAGCCCTTGCCGTTGGTCCCCGCGACATGGAACACGGGCGGCAGTCGGTCCTGCGGCCGGCCAAGCTTGACTAGCAGCGCACCGATTCGATCGAGACCGAGATAGTCGCGCCCCACATATTGGGTCGCCTGCCGCTCGATCAGTGCCGCTATGCGCGGATCCGCCGAGCGGATCACTTCCTTCATCAGGCCGCTTTCTTGTCCTTCTGCGGCGTCAAATAGTCGATCAACCGCCCGAGCCGATCCTTCAGCGCATGGCGATGGACGACCATGTCGATCATGCCATGCTCGAGCAGATACTCGGCTCGCTGGAAGCCTTCCGGCAGTTTTTCGCGGATGGTCTGTTCGATCACTCGCTGCCCGGCGAACCCGATCAGCGCACCCGGCTCGGCGATCTGGATGTCGCCCAGCATCGCATAGCTGGCGGTGACTCCGCCGGTGGTCGGATCGGTCAGCACGACGATATAAGGTTGCCCCGCCTCGCGCAGCTGGGCTAGTGCCACCGTCGAGCGCGGCATCTGCATCAGCGATAAAATGCCTTCCTGCATCCGAGCGCCACCGGCGGCGGTGAACAGGACATAGGGACAGCGTTTGGCAATCGCCTTCTCGACCCCGGCGACGAACGCCGCGCCGACGGCAACCCCCATCGACCCGCCCATGAAGGCGAAATCCTGAACGCCGACGACGACCTGGTGGCCCTCGATCTTGCCGAGGGCGTTGATCAGCGCGTCGCGTTCGCCGGTTGAGCTTCGTGCCGCCTTGATCCGGTCGGTGTAGCGCTTGGTATCGCGGAACTTGAGCGGGTCTTCGCGTACCTCGGGGCTCGGCAGCACCTCATATTTCTTGCGGTCGAATAGCGCGTCGAAGCGGGCCGTCGGTCCGATGCGGTCATGATGGTCGCAGCGCGGGCAGACGAACTGATTGTCCTCCCACTCCTTGGTAAAGACCATCGAGGCGCATTTCTTGCACTTGTGCCACAGATTGTCGGCGCTCTGCCGCTTGGTCAGCGACTGGATGCCTTTGCGGACGCTGCTCAGCCAACTCATCGAAACCTCATCATCTTCGCGGGCGGGAGGTAGGCGCGGCTCGCGGCCTTGTCCACTAGAGCGTCCACTAGAGCGTGCCGGCGATTTCCCGAAGGGCGATCGCGGGGTCTTCGGCGCCAGTGATAGGCCGCCCGATGACCAGGATGGATGCTCCCGCATCGATCGCCCCGCGCGGCGTCATCACCCGCTTCTGGTCGGCGGTGTGCGAATTGAGCGGCCGGATGCCGGGGACGACGAAGAAGCCGTCCCGCCACTTCTTACGCGCCGCCGCGACCTCGTTGCCGGAGCAGACGATGCCGTCGAGCCCGGCCTCCTTGGCCAGCTCCGCGAGGCGTTCGACCTGGCTGTGGCTGTCGGACCCGACGCCAATCGAGGCCAGATCGTCGCCATCCAGGCTGGTGAGCACCGTGACGCCGACCACCTTGGTTCCGGCAGGCGCGGCCGCCTTGGCATCCTCGAGCATCGCCCGCCCGCCGGCGGCATGAACTGTCAGCACCGCCGGCGTAATCGGGGCGAGCGCCTGGATAGACTTGGCCACAGTATTGGGGATGTCGTGCAGCTTGAGGTCGAGAAAGATCGGCAGTCCCAGCTCGGCCAGCTCCATCACGCCGTGCCGCCCATTGTGGCAGAAGAATTCCAGGCCCAGCTTTAGGCCTCCCGCGTGGCGTTTCACCGCCGCGGCGATCGTCCTGGCGCGGTCCATGTCGGGGGTGTCGATCGCTACATAGATGGGGCTGGTCATGCCGGCACCTGGTCCGGATCCTCAGCCGTCGGGGCGGGCGGCGCAACCACCGCCCGCTCGGCCAGCGCCAGCTTCCTCCGGAGATGCCAGAGCCGGCTGCGCATCAGCAGATAGGGCGGCAGGAAGCCGATCAGGAAGACGAACAGGAGCAGGAACGGCAACTTCACGTCGGCCTGGATATTGCCCCACAGGGTCAGCGTGACGTCATTCCAATTGCGATTGGCGAAGATGGCGAGCGACACCGCGACCACCACCCAGAACAAGGTCCGCAAGAAATTCATCGTCTCTCCCCGGCGGCGCTCTTAGGCGACTGACACGAGCCTGACCAGATGCTCGCCGTTCGGCGCTCCCTAGAGTCATCCTGTCGCAGGGAGATTCTCAAGGGAGTTGAGCGTTTCGTCCCCGCACGGCACAGCAGCCGTGGGGAGGACGCGATTTCGTTGGAACGTCAGCTGAAGCTTGGATTGGGCGTATTTGCGCTGGCGGTAGGCGCGATCGCGCTTGCGCGTCCATTCGGTGATTCCCAGCGTCCGGTCGCGGCAACAAAGGCGGATTCCACGATCAGCGCCCGCCTGGCGACGGTCGAGCCGGCCAGCCGCAGCCGGATCGACTATGCCAGGCTGGATGAGCGCCTGCGCCGCATGGCCGAGAAGCCGAACATGGTCGGGCTTGCGGTCGGCATTGTCGAGAATGGACGGATCACCTTCTTGAGCGGCTATGGCGAGACGCTCGAAGGTTCCGGCGAGCCGGTGACGCCCGATACAGTATTCCGCTGGGCTTCCGTGTCCAAAGGCGTTGCCTCGACCATGGTCGCCAAGCTGGCCGAGGACGGACAGCTGAGCTTCGACCAGCCGGTGGCGAGCGTCGCGCCTTCGCTTCACCTGCCGGGGCGCAACGAACTGACCGCGACCGTCGGCGACGTGCTCAGCCATCGGCTCGGCATCTATCGCAACGCCTTCGACAACAAGCTGGAGGAAGGCCAGGACGTCACCTTCCTGCGCGGTACGCTGGCAACGCTCAACAGCATTTGCCCCCCGGGGACCTGCTGGAGCTACCAGAATGTCGCTTACGACGCAGCCAGCGAGATGGTCGGCCGGGTAAGCGGGATGCGATACCAGGAAGCGATCGAACGCGAGCTATTTGCGCCGCTCGGAATGACTTCGGCCAGCGTGACGATCGAAGGGCTGGTCCGCTCGCCGAGCTGGGCGCGGCCGCACAGCGTCGGCCGCCGGCCGCTGGCGGTGAAGGATATTTATTATAAGGTGCCCGCCGCCGGCGGGGTGAACAGCAATATCAAGGATTTGTCGCTGTGGATGCTGGCCCAGATGGGCGAGATGCCGCAAGTGCTGAGCCCGCAATTGCTCGACACGATCCACCAGCCGCGGGTCAAGACGCCGGGCGAACGGGGCCGGATGCGCAAATTCCTCGAGCGGCTCGGTGAGGCCCAATATGGCTATGGCTGGCGCAGCTATGACTATGCCGGTCATCGGATCATCGGCCACCGCGGCGGGGTCGACGGCTACCGGTCGCTGATCCTGTTCGACCCGGAGCTGAAGAGCGGCGTGGTCGCGCTGTGGAACAGCAATACGTCGCAGCCGGGCGGTCTCGAGTTCGAGGTCATGGACATGCTCTACGGCCTCGAGTTCCGCGACTGGATGGAGCTGGACAAGGGCGGACGGGCTGCGCCCGAGCCGCGCGAGTTCGCCGCGCGCCCGGGCGGAGGTCGCTCCGGCTGAGCCGGGACTCACCGGTTCGCCCGATTCATGCTATGAAGCTGCCACGAAGCGGTGCGTTCGCCGCCGAGTGGGGGACGAGATATGAGCGTCGATCAAGAGCGCGCATTCCATCTCGAACGTGCCGAACAATGTCGAAGTATGGCGGCCGCGGCAAGCGATCCCGCGATCCGCAGCCTGCATGAGCAACTCGCCCAGTTTCACGAGGCCGAGGCCAGGCGGCAGCTGCCCGAGCTGGCCGACAACGGCGACGAACATCCATAGCGGCGCGAGCCCGGCGATCGCCCTGACATAGGTTACGCGCCGGAACTGGCGCCAACCACCCTCGTTGAGACGTCAACCCTAAAGTCAGGAGCAGCGTCATGGCGGAAACCAAGCAAATGGATGCGGTCGCCCTGTTGAAGCAGGATCATCGGACGGTCGAGGATCTGTTCGCCCAGTTCGAAAAGGCGGGTGGCGACGGGCGCAAGCGGAAGATCGCCGAGCAGATCTGCCTCGAGCTATCGGTCCACGCGTCGATCGAGGAAGAGATTTTCTACCCGGCCTGCGAAGGCAAGGTCGACGAGGAGCTCGTCAAGGAAGCCTATGTCGAGCATGACGGCGCCAAGGTGCTGATCGCGGAAATCCTGGCTGGCGAACCAAGCGACGAATTCTACGACAGCAAGGTTAAGGTGCTTCAGGAGCAGATCGAGCATCATGTCGAGGAGGAAGAGAAGAGGATGGAAGGCCTCTTCTCCCAGGCGCGCAAGGCCGGGCTCGACATGGACGCCCTGGGCGAGCAGCTGGCCGCCCGCAAACAGCAGCTTACCTCGGAATATGAGGCGACCGGAGTTCCTCCGCCCAAGCTGACCACCATGGAGCAGGCGACGGTTTAACCGCCCCGCATCGCGCGCTCAGTCGAGCAACGCGCGCCGTCCGTGAGGCGTTCTCCTGTCGAGGAGAATGGCCATGGACGACGACATCAAGACTTCGACCAAGCCGGCTGGCGGAAGCGCCAAATCGACCGAGCCGAAGGGCGGCGGCGACGCTGTCCAGAACGCCCAAGAGTGGGGCGGCGGATCGCAGGGATCGAAGGGCGGCGTAACTCGCGAGGACCGGGACAACGAGCAATCGGGATCGAGGAGCTGAGCGATGAAAAACAGCCATGGCCGCCACGGCGGCAACCAGGGCAAGACCGACCGGCATGAAGCCCAGCAGGATAAGAGCCGCGGCATGGCCGAAAGCTTGTCGGGCGCCCGCGATCAGGACGAGGCCGAGGGCCATACCTCGGGAAAGGATTGAGCGATGGCCAACCCGAAACTGGACGAGGATCTTAAGCGCAATCCCGGCATCGGCCAGTCGGTCGGCACCAGCCAGGGCGGCGATCCCCAGCTGATCGCGGGCGAGAATACGGTCGAAGGCGACATCGACAATAATGCCGATGCGGCCGGCGCGGTGAAGCTGGATAAGGGCAGAACCAACAAATAGCCTGTTGTCGACGCTGCAGCACGACGAGGGTTGGCTCGTTGTCTCAGGTTCATAATTGGCGGATTTCCAGGGTTTTCCGCAACCAATTGGGCTGAAAGTCGTTTTTCCTGCAGACCGGCCGGAATTTGACCCGGCCGCGCTGATGCGTGCGCTCGACGAGGCACTCCAGCGTCCAAAGCGATTGACGATGGCGAGCCTGAGCGGGCGGGCGCGTGAGGAGAAATGTCATGCGCAAGATGATGATGATCCCGCTGCTTGCCACGGCCGCCGGCATCGCCGGCTGTGCGATGGAACCGGCACCGGTCCGCCCGGCGACCGCCGCGGAAGCGGCTGCGGTGTGCGGCACCTACGGCTATGTCGACGTCAACAACGACGGCGTGATCAGCGGCGACGAATGGAACACCTATCGTTCCGGCGCCTACGGCTTCTGGGACACTAATAGCGACGGCCGCATCAGCCGCAGCGAATTCGAGCGCTGCTGGCGGGCCGGCGGCTTCTACCGGGAAGCCTATTACAACCCCGACTATTGGACCCATTATTGGTCGGCGTTCGACGCCAACAACGACGGCTTCCTGAGCTCCGACGAATATTGGTCGGCGGCGGCCTGGACCCGGATCGACGCCAACCGCAACGGTCGGATCGACGCCAACGAATGGGTCTGGTGGCCCGGCTAATCCGGGATTTCGGTTTGGTGGTCGCGCCGCGCGACGCGGCCATCCTGTATCGTAGCGTAACGCGTGGAGGCCTGGGCGGCAGCTATCGTCCAGGCCTTTCGCGTATCCTCAGTCGATCATGACCTTCTTCGGGTCGTCCTTGCTGACCAATATGTCGAGCTGATCGCCGGCCTTGAGTTTGTAGAATTCGTCGTCGCGGCCATCGAAATGGAGGTCCGCGGTCTGCCAGCTGCCGTCCGCCGGCAATTGATAGCTGACATGCACCACCGCTTTTCCGTCGATATCCCAGTCGCGCTCCTTCGCTTCACGGATTTTCTTGAACTCGTCGGTCGCGTTGCAATCCTGTGTAATGCCTTCCAGTTCGACCGATTTGCGGCCGTCAGGCGTCGTGGTACTGGTCGATCGCGTGAACTCGCAGGTGCGGTCGATGGTGTCGACTGTCGCCTTGGCCGGCGTGTAGTTGACGCTGCGATTGATCATCGACACCGCTCCGACCACCAGCACCAGGCCGATCGCCGTCAGCCGCCCCATCCCGAAATATCCCATTACTCACCCCATTGACGCCAACTGCTGTTGGGTCGGTTACCTCAGGGCGGTGAAGAAAAGGTAAGGGCGGCCACCTTTTCTTTACCCTCGGGCGCTAAGCAAAGCGCCATGCGTAGCGCCGGAAATGGATGTCTGACCTTCTGGGTCCTGGGGGCCTTGTTCGCGGCGATGCTGACCGGGCTTGGAAGCCGCGGCGGCAGCTCGGCGAGGGACGAGGCGTACAACCAGGCGGCTGAAAACTCGCGCCGGCTGATGAATGGCGGCGACGAGAACAGCAGCGCCGACGATTCAGATTCCGACGTCATC
The DNA here is from genome assembly GCA_036402035.1 of Sphingomicrobium sp. Taxonomy (GTDB): domain Bacteria; phylum Pseudomonadota; class Alphaproteobacteria; order Sphingomonadales; family Sphingomonadaceae; genus Sphingomicrobium. Next base: position 835 of record DASWTR010000237.1, on the reverse strand, counting down.
GTGCTGGAGCGCAGCGGCGACGGCCATTTCTATGCCGATGCCGAGATCAACGGGCAGTCGATACGGATGCTGGTCGATACCGGGGCGAGCGCCATCGCGCTGTCTCGCGACGACGCGCAGCGCGCCGGCATCGGCGTGTCGATCGGCATGCCGGAAGTCGTGGGTCAGGGCGCCAGCGGCGACGTCCATGGCGAGGTGGTGACGATCGACCGGGTCGCCCTAGGCGATAAGGAGGCGGAGAGTGTTACTGCGGTAGTACTCGACGGCGGCGAGACATCACTGCTCGGCCAGAGCTTCCTCAGCAAGTTCGACAGTGTCGAGATCACGGGCGACGTGATGGTGCTGCGGTAGGCAGCGGCCTATCAGAAATCCTGAAACGTGCTGGCCTTGCGCAGCGCTTCCTCGGCACGGAGTCGGTCCGACTTGTCCGATCGGGCGGCGAGCACGTCCCAGGCTTCGGCGGCGCGCAGATGATTGTCCTTGACGTTCTGCAACGTGGCCTCGTCCGACCGCGTCCGCGCAGCTTCCGCCTGCGCCCGGTAAAACAGAGTCGAGTTCGAAGTTAGCGGAATGGCGCTTCTCCTGCCTTGCAACAGGCCCGACCGTTCGGCCGGGCCTGTTGCCGGTCCAAGCGCTAGAGCGCCTTGAGGTTGGTGGCGCTTTCGCGGCCGCGGCGATCGGGCGCCAGCTCATATTCCACGCGCTGGTTCTGGGCCAGGCTGCGCATGCCGGCGGCTTCCACCGCGCTGACATGGACAAAGGCGTCATTGCCGCCGCCGTCCGGAGTGATGAAGCCAAAACCCTTCATGTCGTTGAAGAATTTCACGGTTCCTTG
>DASWTR010000236.1:0-3061 GCA_036402035.1 Sphingomicrobium sp. | reverse complement strand
CGGGCGTCAACCGGCTCGTCGGGGCAGCCGAGCCCCTCCCACCGGCCCGAGAACCAGTCGGCCTTGTTCGGCAGATAGTTGGAGCCGGCCTCGAATTCGGTTTCGAGATGCTGGGTGAATTTGGCGGTCGTTTCGTCGATCCATTTCTGATCGACGACGCCCTCCTGGATCAGCCTGGCGCCATAGACCTGGCTGATCGACGGGTGCTTGCGGATCGCCTCGTACATCAAAGGCTGAGTGAAGCTCGGCTCGTCGCCCTCATTGTGGCCGAACCGGCGGTAGCACCACATGTCGATGACGATGTCGCGGTTGAACGCCTGGCGGAACTCGATTGCCAGCTTGCAGGCGAAGGTGACCGCTTCGGGGTCATCGCCATTGACGTGGAGGATGGGCGACTGGACCGACTTGGCGATGTCCGACGGATAGGGCGACGAGCGCGCGAATTGGGGCGAGGTGGTGAAGCCGACCTGGTTGTTGATGACGAAATGGATCGTCCCGCCGGTGCCGTAGCCGGGTAGGCCGGAGAAACCGAAACATTCCGCGACAATCCCCTGGCCGGCAAACGCCGCGTCGCCGTGGAGCAGGATCGGAAGGACGGTGTCGCCCTCATGATCGCCCTTGATGGTCTGCACGGCCCGCGCCTTGCCCAGCACCACCGGGTCGACCGCCTCCAGGTGCGACGGGTTGGGCAGCAACGACAGATGGACCTTGTTGCCGTCGAACTCGCGGTCCGATGAGGTGCCGAGGTGGTACTTGACGTCGCCCGAGCCGCCGACGTCGGCCGGATTGGTCGCGCCGCCGGCGAACTCGTGGAAGATGGCGCGATAGGGCTTGCCCATCACATTGCAGAGGACGTTGAGGCGGCCGCGGTGGGCCATGCCAATGGCGATTTCCTCGACGCCATACTGGCCGCCATATTTGATCACCGCTTCCAGCGCGGGGATGGCGCTCTCGCCGCCGTCGAGCCCGAAGCGCTTGGTCCCGACATATTTCTTGGCGAGGAATTTTTCCCACTGTTCGCCGTGGATCACCTTCTCGAGGATCGAGCGCTTGCCCTCGGGGGTGAATTGGATCGTCTCTTCCGGGCTTTCGATCCGGTCCTGGATGAAGCGCCGCTCCTCCAGGTCGTTGATGTGCATATATTCGAAGCCAACCGGGCCGCAGTAGGTCGCCTGGAGCACCGGCAGGATCTGTCGGATCGAGGCTTCCTGGAAGCCGAGCGTGCCGCCCAGCCAGATCTTGCGGTCGAGGTCGGCGTCGGTGAACCCGTGATAGGCAGGCGTTAGGTCAGCTGGAAGCTCGCTGTGATAGAGGCCTAGCGGATCGAGCTTGGCGGCCAGGTGCCCGCGCACGCGATAGGTGCGGATCAGCATCATCGCCCGGATGCTGTCGTCGGCGGCGCGGCGAATGGCCTCCGGGTCGGTCACGCCGGTGGAGGCAATCGCGGCTTTCGCGCTCTCGGTCGCTTTCTCGATCGTCGCTTCGGTCGGGTCGAGGCCGAGGTTGACCGGGTCGAGCTCGGCCACCGGCCAGTTCGGCCGCGCCCAGCTCGGGCCCTGCTCGCGTTCGATCGTCAGTCCGCTCAGATCGTTCATCACAACCCTCTTGTTCCCCGGCGAAGGCCGGGGCCCAGGAGCCGCGCAGCGGCTTTCCTGGAGAAGACCTCAAATCACCGGCTGTCGCCGGCCCGGACCCCGGCCTTCGCCGGGGAACTAGAACAACGTTGGATAAAGATCGGCCCATTCAAGGTTGCTCTCCTCGATCAGCCAGACTTTCCAACTCCGTTTCCACTCCTTCATCTGCAGCTCGCGCAAACGCGCGTCCTGCAGATCGTCATAAGCTTCGAAATACACCAGTAGCTTGCAGCCATATCGCTTGGTGAAGCCGGGAACCAACCCTTCGCGGTGTTGATAAACACGCGCGATCAGGTCGCTGGTCACGCCGATGTAGATCGTTCCGTTTTTCCGGTTCGCCATAATGTAGACGTAACCGGCCTTGGTCATTGCCGTTCTGTCCCTTCGTTGTCCCTGGCGAAGGCCGGGGTCCAGGCCGGCGGTAGCCGGTAATGAGATCCTTCAAACGCCTTCCTGTAGCCCCTTTCGGGGCTCCTGGACCCCGGCCTTCGCCGGGGCACTAGCTATTCAGCAGTTCCTTCAAGGTCTTGCCCAGCTCAGATGGGCTCGGGGACACCCGGATTCCAGCCGCCTCCATCGCCGCGATCTTCGATTCCGCGTCGCCCTTGCCGCCCGACACGATCGCGCCGGCATGGCCCATGCGGCGGCCCGGGGGTGCGGTGCGGCCGGCGATGAAGCCGACCGTCGGCTTCTTCCGCCCGCGTTTGGCCTCGTCGGCCAGGAACTGCGCCGCCTGCTCCTCGGCGTCGCCGCCGATCTCGCCGATCATGATGATCGACTTGGTCTCGTCGTCGGCCAGGAACAGCTCCAGCATCTCGATGAACTCGGTGCCCTTGACCGGATCCCCGCCGATGCCGACCGCGGTGGTCTGGCCGAGGCCTTCGTTCGAGGTCTGGAACACCGCCTCATAGGTCAGGGTGCCGGAGCGCGAGACGATGCCGACGCTGCCGTCGCGGAAGATGTTGCCCGGCATGATGCCGATCTTGCATTCGTTCGGGGTCAGCACGCCGGGGCAGTTGGGGCCGATCAGCCGCGACTTGCTGCCGTCGAGCGCGCGCTTGACCTTGACCATGTCGAGCACCGGAATGCCCTCCGTGATGCAGACGATCAGCGGCACCTCGGCATCGATCGCCTCCAGGATCGAGTCCGCGGCGAAGGGCGGCGGGACGTAGATCACGGATGCATCGGCGCCGGTTGCTTCCTTCGCCTCGCCGACGGTGTTGAACACCGGCAGGTCGAGATGCTTGGTCCCGCCCTTCCCCGGAGTCACGCCCGCAACCATCTGCGTGCCATAGGCCAGCGCCTGCTGGGTGTGGAACGTGCCGGTGTCGCCGGTCATCCCCTGGGTGATGACCTTGGTGTTCTTGTTGACGAGAATGCTCATCCGTTTCCCTTTGTCCCGTCATCCCAGCGAAGGCTGGGATCTC
>DASWTR010000235.1:0-9221 GCA_036402035.1 Sphingomicrobium sp. | reverse complement strand
CCCGAGGCGGGCAAGCTGGTCGTGCTGGAAGGCGTCTATTCGATGCTCGGCGACATCGCGCCGCTGAAGGAGATGGTCGCGGTGTGTAAGGCGGCCGGCGCGATGGTGCTGGTCGACGAGGCCCATTCCATGGGCTTCATCGGCGAGAACGGCCGCGGCGTGGCCGAGGCGCAAGGGGTGATCGACGATGTCGACTTCATCATCGGCACCTTCAGCAAGTCGGTCGGGACGGTCGGCGGCTTTTGCGTTGCCAACCATCCCAAGTTCGAGATTTTGCGGCTGGTTTGCCGCCCCTACGTGTTCACCGCCTCATTGCCGCCCAGCGTGGTCGCCACCGCTGCGACCTCGATCCGCAAGCTGATGCATGGGCGCGCCAAGCGCGACCATCTGTGGGAAAACAGCAAGAAACTGCATGCCGGCCTCAGGGCGCTCGGCTTCACGCTCGGCACCGACGAGCCGCAGTCGGCGATCATTGCGGTGATCATGCCGGACCTGGAGCGCGGCGCTGCGATGTGGGAGGCGCTGCTCCACGAGGGCCTGTACGTCAATCTCGCCCGGCCGCCGGCGACCCCGGCCAACATGACCCTGCTGCGCTGCTCGCTGTGCGCCGAGCATTCGAGCGAACAGGTCGACGAAATCCTCGGCATGTTCGCCGCGGCGGGCCGGAAAACGGGCGTAATCGCCTGAGTTTTTCCCGGGTTTCATTCGCCGAATCCGCCGGTTACACTGGCGTCATGACGCCAAGCGACGAACAGATGTTCGACTGGCGCCGTGGGGGCGCGGCGGCGATCGCCCTGATTGCCACCCTTGTGCTGCTCGGCATGGTCGTGCTGGTGGCGATCACCAACAGCGCCCGCGACGAGGCGCTGCGGGCGGAGCGGCACGCTTACGACATCACGTTGCTGACCCGTACCATGGACGGGAGCATCGCCCGAGCCGAGGCGGCGGTCGGCCGCTACGCGCTCGACGAGGACGCCAAGACCAGCGGCAGCCGCTATTATTCCCAATGGCGCCTGGCCGAGCAGCAGCTGAGCCAGCTCGAGCGGCTGGTTTCGCAAGATCCGGATCAGAAGCGACGGGTGGGGGAGCTCCGGACTTTGTTCAACGAGCGCGGCCTGCAGTTCAGCTGGGTGGCGCGCTACATCGCCGGCAAGCAGAAGACCTACGGCATCAGCTATTATTACTCCATCTCGCTTCCGCCCAGCGACGGGGAAGCGGACGTCGGCACCAAGCTGCGCGGCAAGCTGGCCGAGATCGCCAACGCCGAGCGGGCGGCGCTGTCCGAGAAAATCCAGGAAACCCAGTTCTTCGCGGCCGAGGCCGACCGGTTGACCGATTATTTGAGTTGGCTCGGGGTGATCGTCGGCCTGTTCGCCATCTTCATGGGCTATGTCGCGGTGCAGGCGCTGCGCCTGAACGCGGCCGCGCGCAAGGAAGCCGAGAGCGAAGCCGAGCGCGCCCAGCGCCTCGAGGAAGCGGTGCATGATCGGACCCAGGAGCTGTGGGCAGCCAACCAGGCGCTCAAGGCCGAGGCGATCGAGCGACAGGCCGCCGAGGCCCAGCTGCGCCAGGTCCAGAAGATGGAAGCGGTCGGTCAGCTGACCGGCGGCATCGCCCACGACTTCAACAATATGCTGGCGGTGGTGGTCGGCGGCATCGACCTTGCCCGCCGCCGGCTGAACGGCCCGCGCCGGGAGGTGATGAACCACCTCACCAACGCGATGGAGGGCGCGACCCGCGCCGCCGCCCTGACCCGCCGGCTGCTGTCTTTTGCCCGATCCGAACCGCTGATGCCCGAACGGGTCGAAAGCGCCATCCTGGTCGGCGGCATGAGCGAGCTGCTCGACCGAACGTTGGGTGAGCGCATCAAGGTGGTGACCGAGCTGGCCGACGACGCCTGGCCGGTGTTCGTCGACCCGCATCAGCTGGAGAATGCGATCGTCAACCTGGCGGTCAACGCCCGCGACGCGATGGACGGCCAGGGCACGCTCACCATCCGCACCTGCAACCGCCGCGTGGAGGCCAACGAAGTCGGCGACATCCGCGCCGGCGAATATCTTGTCCTCGAAGTGGCCGACACCGGCTGCGGCATGACTCCGGAGGTCAAGGAGCGGGCGTTCGAACCCTTCTTTACCACCAAGGAGATGGGTAAGGGCACCGGGCTGGGCCTCAGCCAGATTTTCGGTTTCGCCCACCAGTCGGGCGGCGAAGTCGGCATCGAGAGCGCGGTCGGCAAGGGGACGACCGTGTCCATTTACCTGCCGCGCACCGAAGCGCAGGCCAGCAATGTGAGAACCCATCCGGCCGTGCAGATGCGGAGCGAGGACGAGATGACCGTGCCCGGCGCGCGCATCCTGCTGGTCGAGGACGATCCGCGCGTCCGCACCGCCACCGTCGGCGCGCTGGAGGACCTGGGCTATGAGCCGATCGCCTGCTCCGGCGGTGCCGAGGCGCTGGCGCTGTTCGACAGCATGGAATTCGACCTCGTCATTTCCGACGTGATCATGCCGGAGATGACCGGCCCGGAAATGGTCCGCGAGCTCAAGACGCGTCGGCCCGACATCGCCGTCCTGTTCGTCACCGGCTATGTCGGCGAAGGCGAGAGCGACGATCTGGTCGGCTACGACCTGCTGCGCAAGCCGTTCACGGTCAGCACCCTGTCGACATCGGTCGCGACCGCCCTCGCCCGCCGCCCTAACGTATCGCGCCCGAGCGGAGCAGCTTCGGCAGCAGGCTGATCGCCGCCAGCAACGGGTGGCGCTTCTGCCATTCGCTCAGCTTTATGTCGGTCCCGGCGTGCCGGTTGATCTTCCAGGCGATATACTCCGCGCCGCCGGCGTAGGTCGCGCTGGCCTTAGCCAGCCGCAGCACCGAAGCCCGCTTGCCGCGCCGCTGGAAGCCGCGCCAGGCGGCCTCCGCCATGCGCCGTTGCTGGTCGGTCGTGCCGATATCGCGCGGGAAGTCGGCGGCGATGGCGAACCGCCGGTAGCGCTCGGGATCTGCATCGACGATCGCGCCCGGTCGGGAGTTTCTCTCGGCCCGCAATTCGGCGCCGTACGTGAAGGCGAAGGCCTTGCGCCAGATATCGAGCGGGTCTCGCGCCTCGTCGTCGGTCATGCTCGGCCGGGTCAGCTCGAGTAGCGCGGGCGCGGCCTGCGACACCGCGTCGAACGCCATTTCGCGTGCAGTTTGATCCGCGGCCCAAACAAGCCTGGAAGGCTGCGAGAAACGGGCAAACACCGATGCCGTGCGCGCCGCTACGCTGCATTCTCGGCGAAAATGGTCCTCGCTTAATACCGCATATTTGGAGGCGAGGGCGCCGTGCTGAAACGGAAACACATTGGGCGGGATCAATGCGTTGGCCTTCGCCAGCCAGCCTTTGTCATAAGCCGCTGCATAGTCCGACACGATCAGGTAGAAATCGAGCATCAGCCCGTCGAGCTGCTGCTCGCGCAGGCAGCTGCCGTAGAACAGCACCGCGCGGCTTGCCGTCCCGTGCTTCGCGGCGATTGCCTCCGCCATCTCCGTGACCCGCGGGTCGACCGGCTGGCCGAGCTCGGCCTCGACCAGCTGGCGAAGAGTCTCGGCCATGGGTCGCGTCTCAGGCGGCGATGCGGACGAAGGACAGCGGCTGCGCGGGGCGGAGGAAGATCGGCTTGCCCAGGCCGGCGCGGAACGTCTCGCCGTCGAGGATCACCTGGCTGGCCTCGCCTTCGATCGAAATCTCGTCGGCTTCCTCGACATGAACCCCATCGAGCTTGGTCCGGCCGAGCTTGCCAACCAGGCTGGCGCCGAACGCTCTCAGCAGCGAAAACGGCTTCTGCTCGACGGCGACGAACTTGAGCGGGCCCCGCCCGCCGCCGCTGCCCACTTCGCTCGACAGAAGCAGCTTCTCTAGGGTCGTCACGAACAGGAAGGCGAAGCGGCCGGTGATTGCCCCTTGTCGGCGAACGCTGACACTGAGCGGCATCGGCTCGGGCGGCAGGAAGCTGGCGCGCAGCCGGAACACCTGGCGCAGCACAACCGCGATCGCGGTGATGAAATGGCTGACACTGTTCGGCAGGCCGAGCGGATAGACCCGCTCCCGGCAGTACAGCATGATGTCGGCCAGCCCGGCGCCGCCGAGGAACATGCCGATCACCGGCTTGATCCCGGATTCCCCGCCGGACAGGGCAATCAACTCGCGCGCCACCAGATGCGGGGCCAGGTCGGCGCGGGCGATGTCGATCAGCCGCTGCAGCGCTTCGACCGGGTCGCCGTCGGCGCCGAGGTCGAGCGCGATAAGGTTGGTCTTGCCGCTCGGCAGCACCGCCACCGGCGGCGCCTGGTCGCCGAAATGTCGGCCGTTGTGGATTTCGGTCAATGCCGCCTGGACCGTGCCATCGCCGCCATTGATCGCCAGCACCGCCGGCGAAATCCGCGAAATCGTGCGCAGCGCCTCGCCGATCTGGTCGGCGCGCTCGACCTCATAGTGGAAGATGTCGGGATGCTCCGCGCAAAAGGCGCGGATGCGTGGCAACTGGGCGAGATTGCCCGTCGACTTCGGATTGCTGATGAGGGCGATCCGGGTCCTGGCCATCAGCTGCCCATCGATCCGCCACGGTCGTCCGTCGACGCAGCCCCGCGCGCGCGGTTCCATCCACCGCGAGACGCCAGGGGGAACGTCGATTTCGACATGATTTTCCGATCCGCTTCGCTATAGGCACAAACGGCGCCGCGTCCTTTGCCATTCCCCCGTTCGGAATCGGCAGGGCCCGGCGCCCTTGCTGCCATCTCGGCCTGCTTTGCGGCCAAATGATGGTGTCGCGTGGACGAAAAGAGGCAATAGAGGTCCATATGCTGGCGTTGGTCGACCGCTATCTTGCCCGGAACATTACGGTACCGCTGGTCGGGACATTGGTGCTCGCCGCCATGCTGCTGGTGCTGGAAAAGATGCTGCGGCTGTTCGACTTCGTCATTACCGCCGGCGGGCCGGTCAGCGTCGTGTGGCGAATGCTGGCCAATTTGCTGCCTGAATATTTCTCGCTGGGCATTCCGATCGGCTTGTTGCTCGGCATCCTGCTGGCCTTCCGCAAGCTGGCGCTGAGCTCGGAGCTCGACGCGCTGCGCGGGATCGGCATCGGCTACAACCGGCTGCTGAAGGTGCCTTACATGTTCGCGGGGGGCCTGCTGCTGGTGAACTTCGTCATCGTCGGCTGGGTCGATCCCTATGCGCGCTATCGCTACGAAGGCCTGCGGTTCGAGCTCAAGTCGGGCGCGCTCGGCGCGTCGATTAAGGTCGGCGAGTTCAACGATTTCGGCAAGCGCATGACGCTCAGGATTGACCGCAGCGAGAAGGATGGCACGCGCCTGCTTGGTATCTTCACCTCGCTCGACGACCGGTCGGGGACCCGGATTGCCGCCACCGCCGCCGAGGGCCAGTTCCTGTCGACCGACGATCCGGACACGATCATCTTTCGCCTAAAGGATGGCCGGCTGATCCAGGAGAATCCGTCCTACGCTACGCCGCGAACCCTGTCGTTCGAAAGCTACGACCTGCCGATCAACCTGCCGGCGATCGATCCCTTCCGCGGACGCGGCAATGAGGAGAAAGAGTTGGTCCTGCCCGAGCTGGCGGCTCGCGCCTATGGCGGCGCAGCGCCGGACAGGGAGCGTGAGCTGGCGGCACGCGCCAACCTCCATTTCCGGCTGGTCGAGGTGGTGATGATGCTGATGCTCCCGCTGCTCGGCATCGCTCTCGCCGTCCCGCCCAAGCGCAGCTCCTCCTCGCTCGGCATATTCGTCGGGATCGTGATGGTGGTGACCTATCACAAGATTAATCAATATGCCGAAGGGGCGGGGGCACAGGGTCGGTTGGTCCCCGAGCTCGCGCTGTGGCTGCCGTTCGTGGGCCTCGTCGCGCTGATCCTGTGGATGTACCATGTCATCGCCCATCGCCCGGGCGGCCAGCCAATCGGCGCGCTGGAGGCGGCATTCGCCAGGCTCGGCAAAACGGTCCGTAAGGCGTTGCCGAAGAACCGCTTCCAGCGGGCTCAAGCGACATGATCAACCTCGACTTCATGCCCTCGCGGCAACTGGCGATCTACGCCGCCAAGCTGTTCCTGACCCGCAGCCTCGCGGTGCTGGTCGCGCTGGTGCTGGTACTCCTGGCGCTCGACCTGCTCGGCGAATCCAGCAAGATCCTGCGAGTCCCCGGCAATGGCGAGGCCGAGCTGTGGCGCTACGCCTCGCTCCGCATCCCGCTGCTCGTCTCCCGCTTCCTGCCCTTCTCCGTGCTGCTCGGCGCGCTGATCGCCTTCGCCGGGTTGAACCAGCATAGCGAGGTGGTGTCGATGAAGGCCGCTGGCCTCTCCGCTCACCAGATACTGGCCCCGATGATCGTCGCCAGCCTGGGTGTCGCCATCGCCCTGTTCGCCTTCAACGAGCTGGTGGTGGTCAAGGCGGCGCGGACGGTCAACGCCTGGAGCGACGCCGATTATGAGCCAATCCCGCCCGACAGTGGCATCTTGTCGAACGTCTGGATCCGCGATGGTGATGACCTGGTTAAGGCCAGGCTGGTCGGCGGGCGCGGCCCCACCACCCAATTGCGTGGCGTGACCATCTACGAGCGCGAGGGCGGCGCCATCGTTCGGGTGATCGACGCGGAAAAGGCCGAGCAGGCGGAGGGCGCCTGGCGGCTGGAGAATGTCCGCACCTACGACGCCGACATGAGCGTCAGAATGCGCCAGCCGCAGATGATCGCGCTAGGCGGGGTCGAGCCGAACCGCTTCACGCTGGCCGACGTCGACCCCAATGAACGCGACTTCGTCGCCTTGCGCGAGGCGATCGACGAGCTGGCGGCGGCCGGCCGCCCGACCGAGGAAGCGCGCACCGGCTGGTGGCACAAGATCAGCGGCCCGCTGTCGACCCTATTGATGCCCCTGCTCGCCGCGACCGCCGCGTTCGGCCTGGCCCGCTCGGGCAAGGTCCTGCTCCGGGCGACAATCGGCATGGCCTTGGGTTTCGCCTATTTCGTCGCCGATAATTTCAGCGTGGCGCTGGGCAATTACGGCGCCTACCCGCCGTTCCTCGCCGCTTGGGCGCCGTTCCTGCTGTTCCTGCTGATCGGCGAATTCGTCCTGATCCGGCAGGAAGAGTAGTTAGCGCGCCTTGAAACTGCTCGCCGCAAGCTTGGCTACCAGCGGCGACAGGCCGCGATGGTTCGCCTCGAAATAGATCGAACCCTCGGCAAGCTCCCGGCTCAGCCGCCGGTGCGCTTCACCCAAATTATGATAGGGCACGCCCGGCAGCAGATGGTGCAGCGCATGGTAGCGCAGGCCGACCGGCGCCCACAGCGCCGGGAGCGTGGCCGGCGGCGGCACGTTGACGCTGTCGAGATATTGGGCGGTGACGCTCATCGGCTCGCCCTCATTCTCCCACAGATGCGCGACCAGGGTGCGCACCTGATTGAGGAACATCACGCCCGACATGACCGCGAGCACAATCAGGAACTCGCGCAGCGGAATGATCCCGCTCGCCGCCAGCGCGATCAGCGCAATCGCCCAGACACTCGCCGCGCCTTCCTGCAGCAGCCAGTCGCGCCGGAAGTCACCTTCCGGAACCGGTCGGCGGAACCCCGGATTGATTTGCAGCCCCGAATAGCGCGCGACCACCTCGTCCCGCAGCTTGGGGAATAGCAATGACAGCGGCGCCAGCACGCCGAAGCGGATCAGCATCCCGATCGGTGCCAGCGCCGCGGCAACCAGGAACACCGGCAGCGTCCATGGTTTCATCAGCGCCAGCGGCAGATATTCGGGATCGTTCGCGGTGCCGTAATAGGTCTTGGCGTGATGCTGGTTATGCACCCCTTCGTACATGAACGACGGCACCAGCAGCGGAACGCCGATGATCAGGTTCCACACCAGCCGGAAGCCGCGAACGGCGCCCTTCTTGATGTGGGTCAGCTCATGGATGAAACTGCCGGCGCGATACAGCGCCAGGATCGCCACGATCGCCGAGGTAACCCCGAATGCCGTCGACGGCGCCACGATCGTCGCCGCCAGTGCCACATAGCCGAGCAGCGCCGAGCCGAGCAGGTCAGCCCAGTAGATCGCCGCATTCGGCTGATTGAGGTCGCGCGTCAGATTGGCCGCCGCCTTGAGCATGGCCTTGTCGTCGCCGCGCGAAGCGCGGACGTCAGCGGCAGCGGCGGTCGCGCTGCGGTCGAGGGTCATCGTCTTGTTCATTGGTCAGGCTGCCGTTGGCAGGAGATAGTGGCCTTAAAGTGGCGATTCCAGAGTCAGCGGATGCATTCCCTGCTACTTGCGGACGCGATATTGCTCTTTACGCGCCGAGTTGGGCACCCACGGACTTCGAACTCGTTCAATGTTCGATTGGAGTCGGGAGCTTTTGTGACTGAGGAACGGAGTGGGGCGTCCAAGCCGCGAAGCAAAGTTGCCGTTCAGGCCCTGCGGCACGTCTTCGAACGGGCATGGCCCCTGGATCGGAAACCCGTTTTCAGCAGCCTAGTACGAGCGATCGACGAGTTCGACCGGGAGCAAATGCGCCGCCGAAAGAAGCGCGATGCCGCGGATCGATCAGGCTAGCGCCGCTCCAGCAATTCGCGGCCTAGTCCAACTTGCATGCCCACTTGCCACCCATTGCAGTCGAAACTGCCCCGCTACCGTGCAAGGCTCAACTGGACGCTGAACCGGAGTTCGGTCACGACAGTTCTCAGCGAAGCCCTCTACCGCGAGGATGTCGGGGCCCAAGCGCAGGCAGGAAACTGAATCCGCGCGTGTGCGTCTTAGGGTTCCGCTGGCGCGGGGGAATGCAACCCGCTAGCCCTCGGTTATGAGTTCGAGCCCCCTCACCATCCGCCCCGTCGCGTCAAAGGTCGACCGCAGGCTATTCGTCGACTTCGCCTGGGAGGTTTACAAGGACGACCCCGCCTGGGTGCCGCCGCTTAAGGACGAGGTTCACGGGCTGATCGACCCCAGGCGCAACCCCTGGTTCGGGCATGGCCGAGCGGCCTTCTTCCTTGCCGAACGGGCCGGCAAAATCGTCGGGCGGATCAGCGCTCAGGTCGACGATCTGGTGCAGCAGCATATGGAGCCGGGCACCGGCCAATGGGGCTTCTTCGAGGCGCTCGATGGCGAGGCGGCCGCGGCGCTGATTGCGCATGCAGAGCAATGGCTGCGCGGTGAGGGCATGGTGAGGGCGCTCGGGCCGATCACTATCTC
>DASWTR010000234.1:0-1816 GCA_036402035.1 Sphingomicrobium sp. | reverse complement strand
TGACGGCGCGGCGCGACCATTATGTGGCGGGGTTCCGCTTGCTCAACGCGATGGGCCAGGCCGAGGCCGACGACCTCGGGCTCGAAGGCGGCCCCCTGTACGACCCGCTCGGCAACTACCGCCGGGTCGCCAATGACTGGAACGACTGGTCGGGCGATCCACGCCACAACCCCGTCGCCACCAGCACCGCAACTCCAGCCGAACTACCGAAGGGCGTGACTCCGACGGCTCAATGAGGGCCGGCGCTGGACGGCAGCGGCGAGTTTAAAAGATGGTGAGCCCTGCTGGATTCGAACCAGCGACCTACTGATTAAAAGTCAGTTGCTCTACCGACTGAGCTAAGGGCCCTTCCAGGCTGGCTGGCCGTTAGCGGCTGGGGCGCCGCTTGCCAAGGCGCGACAGCAGATGGCGGACGGAAAGGCCGCCGCAAATCTTCCAGTCAGGGGCGATCGCGGCCAGGGGCCCGAGCACGAACGCGCGTTCGCCGAGCCGCGGATGAGGAACAGTTAAGCTGCGCGAGCGATAGCGCCCGCCGCTCCACGCAATCAGATCGAGATCGAGCACCCGGCTGCCCCAGCGCTTTCCCGGGCGGCGGCCGAAGTCCCGTTCCATTGCCTTCAAGCTGGCTAGCATCGACCTGGGCTCCAGCCTGCTTTCGACCAGCGCAACGGCGTTGGCGAAGTCGCGGCCCGCTCCGCCCACGGCCTTGTTGAGGACGATCGGCGAGGCATCGAACAGGCCGAACTCGGCATCGAGCCGCGCGACCGCGGCTTCCACTACGCCGGCTGGGCGGCCGTGGCTGCCATGGCGGCGATTGGACCCGATCGCGATGGCGTAAATGTGCGTTGCCTGGCTCACGCTGGCCCGCCTAGGCTAGGCCCATGCAATCCGCCAGCGAGGAAATCCGGACCGAACGGCTGCTGCTCCGCCGCGCTCGGATGGACGATGTGGCAGCGATGCATAGGATCATGAGCGATCCGGTCGCAATGCGTTACTGGTCGACGCCACCGCACGCCGACCTCATCGAAACCGAGCGGTGGATCGCATCGATGGTCGATGATGACCCGGCGGAGAGGGACGACTTCATCGTGACGCTCAATGACCGGCTGATCGGCAAGATGGGTGCATGGAGATTGCCGGAATTCGGCTTCCTGCTCGACCGGGCAGAATGGGGAAAGGGCTACGCGAGCGAGGCGTTGGTCGCGTTCGTCGGCCGTCGCCGCGCGCTGGGATCGACCGAGTTGACCGCCGACGTCGATCCTCGCAATGCAGCTTCGATCAGGCTGCTGACCGCGGCCGGTTTCGTCGAAACGGGCCGCGCTTCGGGCACCTGGTTGGTCGGCGACGAGCTTTGCGACAGCGTCTATTTCCGGCTCGACCTCACACGTCCTCGGTAAGCCGCCGGTAAAGCTCTGGCCGGCGGTCGCGGAAGAAGCCGAAGGCGGCGCGGTGGCGTTTGGCCTGGTCGATGTCGAGCGTCGCGACCAGCACCCCGGTTTCTTCCTTGCCGAACTCGGCCAGGATGTCGCCGCGCTCGTCGCAGATGAAGCTATTGCCGTAGAAGATCTGCCCGCCCTCGTTGCCGATGCGGTTGGCCGCGACGACAGGAACGACGTTGCTCACGGCATGGCCGATCATCGCCCGCCGCCATAGCCGAGACGTGTCGAGGTCCGGGTCGTGCGGCTCGCTGCCGATGGCGGTCGGATAGAACAGCACTTCCGCGCCCATCAGCATCATCGCCCGGGCGGTTTCGGGGTACCATTGATCCCAACACACGCCGACGCCGACCGTCGTGCCCGCGCCCTGCCACACCTTG
>DASWTR010000233.1:0-3159 GCA_036402035.1 Sphingomicrobium sp. | reverse complement strand
GGCCGAGCCGGCCAACTTTCTTGACGTTGGTGGCGGCGCTTCGAAGGAAAAGGTCACCGCCGCGTTCAAGATCATCCTTTCCGACCCGTCGGTGAAAGGCATCCTGGTCAACATCTTCGGCGGCATCATGCGCTGCGACATAATCGCGGAAGGCATTATCGCGGCAGCCAAGGAAGTGTCGCTGTCGGTGCCGCTGGTCGTCCGCCTCGAAGGCACCAACGTTCAGCAGGGCAAGGACATATTGGCGATGAGCGGCCTGCCCATCGTCGCTGCTGACGATCTTGGCGACGCCGCCAGGAAGATCGTCGCCGAAGTGAAGCAGGAAGTAGCGGCCTAGCTACTCCGTCGGCTTCGGCTCCGGCAGGATGGGTGGGGTGCTGTCCATATACTGGAGCCAGTTCTCCCAGATCGTATGGGTTCGCTGGTGGGTGAGTTGGATCTTGCACCCAAGGCTCATCAGGTTGCGGATCGTGCCCTCCTTATAGTCTTCATACACGGTCGCGCATTCGATCGATCGATATGCCGCGAATGCTTCGGACGATGCCTTGATGCCGAGGATGACAGCGGCACCGTCGGACTCGTCATCCGATGAATATCGATCGATTGCGGCTTGCTGATATTTTTGAAGCCGGGCTTCGGCTGCTTCCAGCTGCTTTGCGGCGCAATCATTCAATTCAATCGTCGTGTTGCCCGGACAATCGTTGCTGGCGGCCGCTGGGTCCGCACCGGCAGCAAACAATGAAATCGCCAATGCAAACATCTTGCCCCCTTTGATCGGACATCAGGCTTGCCAGCCGCTCTGTGAGATGCAAGGGCGGCCCGCTATCAAATATTAGAAAAGCCGGAGTGAGCCATGAAGCTCTTGGTCGCCGTTAAGCGAGTGATCGATTTCAACGTCAAGCCGCGCGTCAAGATGGACGGCTCGGGCGTCGACCTCGCCAACGTCAAAATGTCGATGAACCCGTTCGACGAGATCGCGGTCGAGGAAGCGATCCGCCTCAAGGAAAAGGGCGTCACGACCGAGATCGTGGCTGTCTCGATCGGCCCGGCCAAGGCGCAGGAGACGCTCCGCACCGCGCTCGCCATGGGCGCCGACCGCGCCATCCTCGTCCAGACCGAGGAAGAGGTCGAACCGCTCGCCGTCGCCAAGATCCTGAAGGGCATTGCTGGCGAGGAAAGCCCCGACCTGATAATCCTCGGCAAGCAGGCGATCGACGATGACAGCAATCAGGTCGGCCAAATGCTGGCCGCGCTGCTTGACTGGCCGCAGGGTACTTTTGCTTCGAAGGTCGAGATTGCGGGAAGCGATTTGAACGTCACCCGCGAAGTCGACGGCGGCCTTGAAACGGTCAAGCTGGCGACGCCGGCGGTGGTGACCACCGATCTTCGCCTCAACGAGCCGCGCTACGCCTCGCTGCCCAACATCATGAAAGCCAAGTCGAAGCCGCTCGTCACGAAGTCGCCCGGCGATTTCGGAGTCGACGTCGCGCCGCGGCTGGAGACGCTGAAGGTCAATGAGCCGCCCAAGCGGCAGGCGGGGATCAAGGTCGGCTCGGTCGACGAGCTGGTGGGTAAGCTCAAGGCGCTGGGAGTGGCCAAATGAAGACTCTGGTTCTGGTCGAGCATGACGGGTCGAGCATCAAGGACGCGACCCTCGCCACGGTGACCGCCGCAGCGCAGCTCGGCGAAGTCCATTTGCTGGTCGCAGGGTCCGGTGTAGGTGGTGTAGCCGATGCGGCCGCGAGGATCGCAGGCGTGCAGAAGGTCCATGTAGCCGACGGCGCGCACCTCGAGCACCAGCTGGCCGAGGATGTCGCTCCGGTCGCGGTCAGGCTGATGGACGGCCATGACGCCTTCCTCACGCCCGCGACCACCTTCGGCAAGAATGTCGCGCCGCGCGTCGCCGCGCTGCTCGACGTGATGCAGATTTCCGACATCATCGGCATCGAGGACGACAGCACGTTCGTCCGCCCGATCTACGCGGGTAACGCCATTGCCACGGTCAAGAGCAAGGACGCCAAGAAGGTCATCACCGTGCGTGGAACGACCTTCGACAAGGCGGCCACTGACGGCGGCAGCGGCACTGTTGAGGCGGTCGATGCTGGCGGTGCGTCCGGCAAGTCGTCGTTCGTCGGCGCGGAGCTCTCGAAGTCGGAACGGCCCGAGCTGACCAGTGCCAAGGTGATCGTCTCCGGCGGCCGCGCTTTCGGTTCGAACGACCAGTTCCACACCCTGCTCGACCCGCTCGCCGACAAGCTCGGCGCCGCGGTCGGCGCCGCGCGCGCCGCGGTCGACGCCGGATACGCTCCGAACGACTATCAGGTCGGCCAGACCGGCAAGATCGTCGCCCCCGAAGTCTATATCGCTATCGGCATCTCCGGCGCGATCCAGCACCTCGCCGGCATGAAGGATTCGAAGACGATCGTCGCGATCAACAAGGATGAGGAAGCCCCGATCTTCCAGGTCGCGGACATCGGCCTGGTCGGCGACCTGTTCAAGATCGTCCCGGAGCTGACCGAGAAGCTTTAGGAGCCGTTCAAATCGCTCGGCAGGGTCGGCTCGCTGAGCAGTTGCTCCATCCGCTTCCACCGCGCTTCGGGGCTCGAACCGGCGGCCTCGACATCGGCACGGACCATGTCGAGGCCAAGGCCGTAGTTGATCACATAGCTGCGGTATTGCTTGGTGAAGTCGGTCAGCTGCCGGGCGCGTTCGGGACTGACCAGCAAATAGCGCTGGGTGAGCCGCACCGCTTCGGCCTCGTCGATCCGGCCTTCGAGCAGTTCACGGGCGATGGTGAAGCGGGCGCCTTGCAAGCCCCGCATCGCATCCTGCAGCTCGCCATAGCGCTGGGCATCGGCGGTCGGTAGTCCGGCCAGCGGATAGACCGCCCGCACTTCGTAGGCCGTCCGCTCAGGGCCAGGGAAGGCGAGCTCGATGCCATAATTGGCCGAGCCCTCGGCGATCAGCGAGAGCGGCGAGTAGAGCGGATAGACGCTATATTCGATCCATCCGCGGCCCTTGGTCAGCTTCTGCTCCAGCAACGCATTGAGCACATGGTGCCCCGGATACCCCTCGTGGCAGCCCAGATCGACGGCACGGGAAATGCGGATCGGCAGGTCGGTGTTGATCTCGATTCGGCTGCGATAGCTGCCGAGGTAG
>DASWTR010000232.1:0-11104 GCA_036402035.1 Sphingomicrobium sp. | reverse complement strand
TTCCACGCGCTGGTTCTGGGCCAGGCTGCGCATGCCGGCGGCTTCCACCGCGCTGACATGGACAAAGGCGTCATTGCCGCCGCCGTCCGGAGTGATGAAGCCAAAACCCTTCATGTCGTTGAAGAATTTCACGGTTCCTTGAGGCATTAATCGGGTCCTTCCCGGTGAACGGACCGACCGTCGATCCGCCTTAGGCTAGAAGAGGCGGAGAGGAAGGAAGGGAGCGGCCCGCAAGCCGCCCGGAACCCACGTCATGCGACTGGTAGCACGGCCTATGTAGGAGTTGGCGAGCGAAAAGGCAAAACGGGCTACTCGTCGAGCAAATGCCGATGCTCGGGCGGGACGAGGTCCTGCTCCTCGGGATGCTTCTTCAGATAGGCGCGGAAGAAGGGGCAGACGGGGATGACCTTGAGCCCGCGCTCCCGCGCGGCGGCGAGACCGGCCTTGATCAGCGCGGTGCCGAGCCCCTGGCCGCCATGACTCTCCGGCACGACCGTATGATAGAAACGGATCGCACCCGGCAGCAGGTTGTAGGCGGCGAACGCAAATTCGCCGTCGCCGAGATCAATTTCGAACCGGTGGCGGGACGGGTTGTCGGTGACGGTTGGTGATGTGGTCATGCGTTCATCCTATGGTGCCATCAGCCCGAATTGCTCGAACGTGAAATCGTGGCGCTCGCCCGAGGGGGCTGCGGCGAAAGCGGTAAGCTTGTTGCCAGTGAAGCGGAAGTGCCAGCTTCCGGCGGTGGCCGGGACCGGCTTTTGAAAAGCTGAAGGGTCGAACAGCGCGGCATTGCGGCCGGCGGGCGCGTCGCGGACGGATTCGTAGCGGATTAGCTGCGCGCCGATCGCCCGCGCCTGCTGCGCCAACTGCTGGCAGGGTTCGTAATCCTCAGGGTCGGTCCACTTCGCTCGCGCGACAACCAGCGGCGGTTCGGTCAGGTCCAGCGCGCGATCGACCTTGACCGGCACGCTGTAGACCAGGCGTTCTTGGGTGGTGGACGGAAGGCGGCTGCCCGGCGCGGCAGCGAAGAAGCGCATGTACCAATAGGCAGCTTCGGCTACCGCGGTTCGCTGCGTGTCCGACCCGTAAAAGATCCCCGGCCGCTCGCCGGCGCGGCGGAACCGCGTCGCCTTGGCGTAGCCGTAGCGGAACGGCGTCCCGAGCAGGTGATGGAGTCCGCGCGCCGCGAGCGGCATAGCCGGCTTTGCTTCTTCGATCAGCCGTTCCAGCACGTCCTGCTCGGCGATTTCATCCGCCAGCCGGTCGGTGGAGATGCGGTGCTGCGCCTCGACCATCCGAAATAGCTTCGCGCGGTACGGACGGAGGTCGGCGGCAGCGGGGACGAGGTCGGGCGCCGGATCAGACCTTGGCACGGAAATCGTCGACGTAGTCGGCCACCTCGAACAGGCCGCGGATCGTCAGGATCAGGTCGATCGGCCGTCCATCGAGATCGGTGTTGCGGGTCTTTAGCCAGGAGATGGAGGCTTGGTCGTCGCTGCCCATCAGGGCGTCGAGCGAGCGGAACAGGCGAACGAAATATTGCGCCAGCTCGAACGATTTGGCCCCCCGCTCCAGCTGGTAGGCGCCGCGGTGCAGCCGCGACACGGTCGGCGCCGACACGCCGATGATCCTGCCCAATGTCTCGTTGCTGAGGCCCCATAGCCGCGCCGCGTTCGCCACCGCCTTGGACAGCACCGCTGCCTCGGTGGGGATGACGGGCTTGCTACCGGGTTTGGTTTTCTGCATCTGTTCCTCTGAACCAATATATATCATTTCGTTCCTAAGAACGCAATCGCGCTAACTTCGGAAGAAGGATTGTGTCGCGCTCCAGAACGCCTTCCAGGCCGGCTCATGTTCCAGCAAAACATGGTTCTCGCTGTCCAGCGCAAGAAATTCCGCGTCCGGGATGCCATCGGCCAGCAGCTTGCCCGCCTCGAACCCGATCACCTGATCGTGCCGGGCATGCACCACCAGCGTCGGCACGGCCACCTGAGGCAACAGGGCCGTAACGTCGACGGCGCCAAGCACGCGCTGCAACCGCTCGGCATTTTCGGGCGAGGTCGAGACCCGCTGCAGCTCGTTCCACCAGCCGAGCTGCTCGGCCGTGCCGCCGGGGATGTACAGGCCGGTGAACATCTGCCGATAGGCGGGGTTGTTGCTGCCCCAGCCGGTTCGGGTCAGCGTGACCATCGCGTCGCGGCGTGCCAGCTCGTCGCCGCTGAGGCGTAACCCCCAGCCCAAGGCATAGCCGCCAAGCAGGACCATCCGCCGGATCCGGCCGGGGTGCCGGACCGAATAAGCGATCGCCACCGCCGCGCCCTGCGAAATTCCGAGCAGATCGAACTGGTCGATCCCCGCCGCGTCGACCACTGTCTCCAAATCGTCGACCATCGCCTCGAACGACAGGTCCGGCACGTCCCAGTCGGACATGCCGTTGCCGCGCTCGTCATAGCGGATCAAGCAATTCTGCCGGGTCAGTTCGCGCAGCCACGGGCGCCACACCGGGCTCTGCCAGTCGAACTCGAGATGGTTGAGCCAGTTGGCGGTCTTGATCAGCGGCGAACCCGAGCCGACCGCGGACCAGGCTAGCTGCGTTCCGTCCTTCGCCGTGCAATAGCGCACCTGCTGGGGCGGCAGGTCGTCCTCTTGCTCCCGCGAATTTCGCCGCCAACTGATCGGCGGGTGGCCATAGTGCCGCTTGAAGGCGCGGTTGAACGCTGCCTCACTATGAAAGCCGACCGCAAAAGCGACCTGGGCTGCGTTGCTCCGCTCACCCTTCAGCATGTCCGCCGCCATCTGCAATCGCCAACGGGTGCAATAGCGCATCGGCGGCTCACCCAGCAGCGACGCAAACCGCTCGCCGAGCACGGTGCGCGACAGGCCGGCCTCCCGGGCGAGCCGATCGACATCGAGCGTCTCCGCATATCGCGTATGGATCAGATGAAGCGCCCTCGACACCGCCGGGTCGCGGTGCGCCAGCAGCAGGTTCTCGCCTGTCCTGACGTCGGTTGCTATTGGGGAATCGTCCATCGCCGGTCTCGCTGCCGATCCGGCCTCAGGTTTCAGCCAAATTGCCGGCGTTTCAATCAATTTTTCCGACGAGCCGGTCATTGGCGACGCGATGCCATCGGCGCGACAAGGATCAGATCATGTGAGTTAGGGGAACGACCATGGCCCGCGCGGCTGTCCTATTGTTTTCGGCGATCGCTTATGCGGTGTTTTTCGCCACCTTCCTTTATCTGATCGCCTTCGTCGGCGACCTGCCGTTTGTGCCGCGGACGGTGGATCGAGGCCCCGAAGGCGCGATTGCTATAGCCGTCGTCGTCAACCTGGCGCTGATTGCGTCGTTCGGGCTGCAGCACAGCGTCATGGCTCGGCCCGGCTTCAAGCGGGTGTGGACCAGGGTCGTGCCGCCGCCGGTGGAGCGCAGCGTCTATGTGCTCGCCGCCAGCCTGATGCTTATCCTGTTGTTCGCGGCATGGCGCCCCATCCCCGGCGTGGTCTGGGACCTCACCCGGACGGCGTTCGAATGGCCGCTGTGGCTGTTGTTCGGCGCCGGCTGGCTGATCGTGCTGGTCAGCACTTTCCTGATCAACCATTTCGAGCTGTTCGGGCTGCAGCAGGCGTGGCTCAATCTCCGCGGACGCCAGGCGGCCGCGCCGCAGCTTCGCCAGCCGTTATTCTACCGCTGGGTTGCGCACCCGCTTTACTCCGGCTTCTTCCTCGCCTTCTGGGCGGCGCCGCAGATGAGCTACGGCCACCTGCTGCTGGCCATCGGCATGTCGGCCTACATGCTCATCGCCATCCAATATGAGGAGCGCGACCTGACCGACCATTTCGGCGACGATTACCGCCGCTATCGGGCGGGGGTCGGTATGCTTGCTCCTAGGCTGCGCAGCCGGGCTTGAGCGGCGTTGGGGTCGTTCGCTAACCGGTTCGATTCATTCAGCTTTGTCGAATATCTCACCGAGTCACCGCGGCGCCTTCATGATAGCTTCCGTGGCGGGCGAGTGTTTGCCCATAAGGGGGATAATGCCATGGAATATGAAGCCGGCGAGTCGAAGAAGACGCAGATTGTCGCACTGCTGATGACCATGCTCGTAGTCGGGGGCGCGATTATCTACGCGATATAGGCCGGGCGAGGTTCAGAGCGCGGCGGCCCTGCAATGCAGGGTCAGCCGCAGACCCTCCGGACGCCATTCGCGAACGATCCTGCCTTGCAGCAGGCGCGCGGTGGCCGCGATCACCGCGTTGCCGGTGTTGCTGCGCATCGGATCTTCGGTCGGGGGGCCGCCATTTTCCTCCCAGGTGAAGCGAAGCTCGTCGCCTTCGAGGGTCCAGCTGATCGACACGGTGCCGGTGCGCCTCGAAAGCGCGCCATGCTTGACCGCATTGGTCGTGAGCTCATGGACGATCATGCCAAAGTTCTGGGCCGAGCCAGACTGAAGGTCGATCGGGTCGCCGCTAACCTTGACTTGGCCCGTCCGGAAGGCCCCCAGCTCCTCCTCCACCAATGATCTAAGATCGATATTGGCCCAGCGTGTCGCTGCGATCAGGCTGTTGGCGCGGGCCAGCGCCGTCAGCCTTCCTTCGAGGATCGCCTGATATTCCGATATGGTGTCGGCTTTGGTCAGCCGGACCAGGCTCTGGACGACGGCAAGCAGATTGTTCGAGCGGTGGTCGACCTCCCGTGCCAATAGGGCGAACCGTTCCTGCGCCTCTTTTTGGTCGCCGATGTCGACCAGCATGTTGATTGCGCCGACGCATTCGTCCTGGGCATCGAAGATTGGCGTCGGATGGGCCAGCAGGCTGACAGTCGAGCCGTCGGGTCGTTGGGCGATAACTTCGGTGCCATGCAGCGCGCGACCGGCCCGCAACGCCGCCGCGACCGGCCAGTCTTCGCGAGCCAACGGCCATCCCTCAGGCGACGACAGCTTCCAGCATACGCACCATTGGTCGACACCGAGCACGGGCGCATGTCCGCACAGCTCGATGCAGGCGCGATTGAAATAGGTGATCCGCCCGTCGGTGTCGGTGGTGTAGATCGCCGCGGGCAGATCCTCGAGGATGTCGCGATAGCCGATCTCGCGCTTCCGGAATGCCTCGACCGCCGCGTGGAGCACATCGACATTGCCAGCATTGGCGGGCTGTTCGGACGCCATCGCACCACCTTTGGACAGGGCCGCATCACCGGCCTTTGGAGCCCTTCGCGAGGACCAATCGATCCGCCTTAGGCCCGCAGCAAATATATTGTCTGCTCACTAGTGAACACTTCTCCAGCGCGTGCTATGGGCTGTGCGTCGGGGAGGGAATCGATGCGCGACGATGAAGCAGTCCGGACGCCTTTGAGGAACGAGGCGAGCGGCAATAATTTCCTGCGCGCGCTGCGGCCAAGCGACGCGGCGATCCTCGAGCCTTTGCTGCAAGAGTGGCACGGCGAGAACGGCGAAATATTGTACGAGCCTGGTGACACGGTGCGCTGGGCTTATTTCCCGTGCGGGCCGGCGATGATTTCCTACCTGGTGGTGCTCGACGACGGGCAGGCGATCGAAACGGCGCTGATCGGCCGCGAAGGAGCGGTCGGAGGGATCGTCAGCCAGGGACGTTTGCCTGCCTTTGCCCGGGCCGAAATCCAGTTCGCCGGCACGTTTTTACGAATCGAGGCGTCTGCGTTGGAAGAGGCGAAGATGCAGTCGCTGACCCTGCGCCATCTGTTCGCGCGCTACGCCGATTGCCTGATGGCGCAGCTGTTCCAGGCAGTTGCCTGCAACGCCGCGCACACCATCGAGCAGCGCACCGCGAAATGGCTGCTGTCGGCGATGCAGCGCACCGGCGATCATGATGTGCCGCTAACCCAGGAGCAGCTGGCGGGTATGCTGGGTGTCGGTCGAAGCTATATCAGCCGGATCCTGCAGACGTTGAAAGCGCGCGGTTATCTGGTGACGAAGCGGGGGCGCATGGCCGTCACCGATCTGGTCGCGCTGGAAGGACTGGCCTGCGGCTGCAATTATGCGGTGCGCAGCCATTTCGAAGAAGTGCTGAGCGGGGTCTATCCGACCGAAGAAGAAAGCACGGCGGGCGGTTTTCGCCACGATCGATAAGCATTCGGTTGCGGCACAAGTCCCTGCCTATGCTTGGGCGCTCGGCTGACCACGCATGAAGAACATCAAATAGATCAGCCGGCCGTTTTCGACGCTGTCGCCGAACCCCGCGCCCGACGTGTGCCAGTAGTGCGGCTGGAGCAGGACCAGCCGGTTGAAGCGCATCGGCACGGTGTAGGTCAGCTCCCACTTCGACCGGTCGAACACGTCCTGATCGAGGATCTCGCTCTTCATCTCATCATAGCTGGAATAGCCGATCGATTTGAGGCCAGCGGGGTCCATCGGGACGCGGTCGGTGTTGGTCGGGATATGGCGGTAGAATTCGGTGCCGCCCTGGCAATCCTCTGGGCGGCTCAGATAGAGGATGCCGGACCAGTGGCTCTGGTCAATGTGGATGCGGCCGGGCTGATTGTCAGAGGCGAGCGCAAGGCGGCAGCTGCCATGCGAGAAATCCTTGGTCCAAGGCGCATGTACCGGCTCGCGAACCAGCGCTGAGACCACCTGTTCGAGGCCTTGGAGACGAAGCTTCTCAACCGAATTCAATCCGGGAAAGCGGCCCTGCACCGCGTAATTGAGGGTTAGGGCCTGCTGTCGGACGGCGTGGGGGTCCTGCAGGAAATCGTCGATTACGAACACATGAGGAACCATGCGCCGTGGGTAACGAAGCGGGTCAGCTTTGCAAGGCGGGTTCGACCGGCACTCAGCTGATGCTGACGAATGAATCCAGCACCCGCTTCCGGCCCGCTTTCTCGAACTCGATCTCCAGCTTGTTGCCCTCGATCTCGACGATCGCGCCATAGCCGAACTTGCCGTGGAACACGCGCTGGCCGACGGACAAATCGTCGCGGCCCTTGTTGCCGAGGCTGACAGCGGAGGCGCGCGCTTCGACGACCCGTTGCGGCGCCGCATTGAAACGGCCTTGAGCGCGCTGCCAGCCGGCACCGCGGGTCGAGGCGCGGTCGGCCCGGGCGGCGGCGAGATGGGCGAAGGGATCGCCCCGCTCGCTCCACTGCGCCCGCCACAGGCTTTCGCCGCCGGTCATGGTGGTTTCTTCTTCGATATGGTCCTTGGGCAGCTCGGCGACGAAGCGCGACGGGATGCTGCTGGTCCACTGGCCGTAGATGCGGCGGTTGGCGGCGTGGAGGATGGTCGCCTGGCGCCGCGCGCGGGTGATCGCGACATAGGCGAGGCGGCGCTCCTCCTCCAGGCTGGCGAGGCCGCCCTCGTCGAGCGAGCGCTGCGAAGGGAATACGCCTTCCTCCCAGCCGGCGAGGAACACGATCGGGAATTCGAGTCCTTTGGCGGCGTGGATGGTCATGATGGTGACGCGGTCGCCGGACTGCTGGGAATCATTGTCCATCACCAGGCTGACATGCTCGAGGAAGGCGCCGAGGCTTTCATATTCCTCCATCGCACGGGCGAGCTCGGCGAGGTTCTCCAACCGTCCCGCCGCCTCAGCGCTGCGCTCGGCCTGCAGCATGGCGGTGTAGCCGCTTTCGTCGAGCAGGATTCGGGCCAGCTCGGCGTGCGGCAGCAGCTGACCGGCCATCTGCCGCCAGCGGGCGATGTCGGCGACGAACCGCGCGAGGCTGTTGCGGGCGCGGGACTGGAGCTCGTCCGAGTCCAGCATCGCTGCGGCGGCGAGCAACAGCGGCTGCTGGGTAGCACGGGCGTGCGAGTGGATGGAAGCGAGCGCCTTGTCGCCGAGCCCGCGCTTGGGCTGGTTGACGATCCGCTCGAACGCCAGGTCGTCGGCCGGCTGCGCGACCAGGCGGAGATAGGCGAGGGCGTCGCGGATCTCGGCTCGCTCGTAGAAGCGGAAGCCCCCGACGATCTGATAGGCGAGGCCAATGGCGATGAACCGCTCCTCGAACTCGCGGGTCTGGAACTGGGCGCGGACCAGGATCGCGCAGTCGTCGAGCGAGCCGCCGCGGCGGAGATGCGTCTCGATCTCCTCGCCGACGCGCCGCGCTTCCTCGGGGCCGTCCCAGACGCCGATCACGCGGACGCGCTCGCCCTCGTTGACCTCGGTCCACAGCGTCTTGCCGAGGCGGCCGGCATTGTGGGCGATGAGCCCCGTGGCGGCACCCAGGATGTGCGGGGTGGACCGGTAGTTTTGTTCGAGGCGGATCACCTTGGCGCCCGGGAAATCCTGCTCGAACCGCAAGATGTTGGCCACCTCGGCGCCCCGCCATGAATAGATCGACTGATCATCGTCACCGACGCAGCACAGGTTGCGGCGCGGCTCGGCGAGGAGCTTCAGCCAGTCATATTGCGACGCGTTGGTGTCCTGATACTCGTCGACCAGGATATATTTGAAGCGCTCGCGATAGCTTTCCAGCACATCGGCATGGGTGCGAAAGATGGTCAGCATGTGCAGCAGCAGGTCGCCGAAATCGCAGGCGTTGAGCGCGCGGAGGCGCTCCTGGTAGGCGGCGTACAACTCCTGCCCGCGGCCGTTGGCGAAGGCCTCCGCGTCGGTGGCGTTGAGATGGGCAGGGGTCAGCCCCTTGTTCTTCCATTGGTCGATCAGGCCCGCCAGCTGCCGCGCCGGCCAGCGCTTCTCGTCCAGGTTGGAGGCGCTGATCAGCTGTTTGAGCAGGCGCAGCTGGTCGTCGGTATCGAGAATGGTGAAGTTGGACTGCAGCCCGACCAACTCCGCATGGCTGCGCAGCATCCGGGCGGCGACGCTGTGGAACGTGCCCAGCCACGGCATCCCTTCGACTGCACCGCCGGTGATCGCGCTGATCCGTTCCTTCATCTCACGCGCGGCCTTGTTGGTGAAAGTTACGGCGAGGATCTGGCTCGGCCAGGCTTTGCGCGTCGCGATCAGATGGGCGAGGCGGGCGGTTAGCGCCGCGGTCTTGCCCGTCCCGGCGCCGGCCAACACCAGCACTGGCCCCTCGGTGGTCAGCACCGCCTCGCGCTGCGGCGGGTTGAGGCCGGCGAGATAAGCGGGTTCTGACGCGGGGACGGCGGATTCGGGCACGGCTTCGACCTAGAGTTGAGCGGGCATGACGGCAACCGACGGGCTGGCCGATCGGGTCCGATTATGGCATGTAGTGAACAAGAACAAAAGGAGACCGAATATGCCCAGGGGACAATGTCATTGCGGCGCGGTGAGCTACGACATGCCGGCCGAGACCAGCCACCGCGCGATCTGCCATTGCGGCGACTGCCGGCGCCATGCCGGCGCGCCGATGGTCGCCTGGGGCCTGGTCGGCAAGGACCAGCTGAAGATTACCGGTGAGACCAAGGAATATGCCTCGTCCGAACATGGACGGCGGCATTTCTGCGCCAATTGCGGGACCGCGCTGTTTTACACCAACGACCAGGTCTTCCCCGGCCAGATCGACGTCCAGATCGCGACACTGGACGACCCGAACGAGATGGCTCCCGAGCTTCAGGTGCAGGCGGCGGAGCGGATCGGCTGGGTGGAAGGACTGGAGCGAATTCCGGCGTTCGAGCGCTACCCGATATAAGGGCTTGTGTCAGGCCTCGTCTGTTGCCGGCAGCAGACGCCGACGCCAGCCTAACGGCAGCTGCAGGCGCAGCCGCGTCAACGGTCGTTCGACCAGGAAATAGAAGGTCAGGCCGAACAGCATCGCAGTATAGGTGTCCAGCAACCAAAGTCCTGGTTCGAGGAACGCGATGAATGCCCAATGGGTGAGATAGATCGAGTAGGATGCATTGCCGAACAGGATCGGGATCCGCCAGCGGCTTAGCTGCCGTTCGTGGCATAGCGCACCGTGAAGCAGGAGGGCGGCGGGCATGCCCCATTCGATCAGTCGTTCGAAGCCGAGCGGATTGATCACGATCGTTGCCGGCCCAAGCGAGGCAACTCCGGTCAGGCTGAGAATGGCGAAACAAGCCACGGAGAGCATGAGGGCGGTCTTGCCCCCCTTTTGCGGAAGCTTCGCAATTCCGACCCCGAGCAGGAATTCGAGAAACAGGCCCGAGGCCGCAATACCGACATATCCGTTGGTGACGAAGTGCGCCAACAGCCAGGCGGCCGGCAGGGCAAGCAACGCCCGCTTGCCCACGACCATGTAAAGCGCGCAGCCGGTATAGAATACCAGCTCATAGATCAGGGTCCACGCCTGGGGCAGATAGTGGGGGGCGTTCGGCGTGAGCAGCAGGCTGTCGATCAGACGCTGCCATTCGAGCGGGCGGCCGGGAAGGAATATAAGCAGCGTGAGCGCGAGCGCGGTCGCGGCATAATAGGTGGGCACGATCCGGTGGAATCGGGCGCGGAGAAAGCTAGCCGGGGTCTTGTCGGGCATGGCGTGGGCCATGATGAAGCCCGAGATTACGAAGAACAGGTCGACGCCTGCCTGAAGGACTTCGATCGACGTGAAGTGGAAAACGACCACCATCGTGACCGCCAGCGCCCGCAACACCTGGATCGATTGAAACCGCATTGGCCCCCGACGGTCAGTTGTTCGCCGATCTCACGACTGGGCGCTACACCCAACCTGTCGGCTGGTCCGACGCGCTTGTGCGGCGGCACTGGTTAAAAAACGCTCCCCACCGGCTCACGTACCGAATCATTGCGAATCGCCTAGTTACGCCCGATATCCCCGTTATCCACAGGCTTGAGCCGCCATTTTTCGCTTTGCGCGACTCGGATTCATTGTGCAGGTTCAATTCGTGATCGGGACGGAAGTCCCCGCCTCACCGGAAGGCCGGCAACGGCAAGAAGGAGCGGCAGGCGACGGAAGGACCGATCTCCACCGGATGGCGATGAGGAGGGACGCAAGTTCCAAGTCGGACCACCGGAAGAGGCGCCGGAAGAGTTGGCGTTACCTCTTGCAGCTCGCGGTTTCCTTCGGGAGACAAGCGACGCGGAGGGTGCCAACCCAAGAAGGGCCGCAGAAGGTAGCCGAACCTGCCTCCGGGCAGGACCAGTTACTGGAAGCGACGCCTGATCTGGTGAGCCAGGATCGAGTAGCGGAGGGTCTTCGGACCGTCAGGCTAGCGAACACCGGCAGATCCTAGGT